>JANMSZ010000453.1:0-6722 GCA_031389925.1 Hyphomicrobiales bacterium
CGGATCGGCAAGGGCGGCTTCTGGATGACCGGCACCGTGCGCCGCGCAGGCGATGGGGCTCCGCTTGCCGGGCAGCGCGTCCATATCTGGGCGCACACGGTCGAGGGGCAGGAGCATGAGCCGCAAAGCCATGGCGCCACGCTCACCGACAAGAACGGCGCGTTCCGTCTCGAGATGCCGCAGATCGTTCCGATCTTCGGCCAACCGCATGGTCACCTCGCCTATGACAGCGGTGAATTTAAAACCGTCTTTCTGCGTCCCGTGATGCGGAGCGCAAAAGAGACCAGCCTAGAGGCGCACTTCGTCCTTCAGCCGGTCTGACTAGTGTCCCGATTCCGAAGTTCGTTTCATCGTGCAGCACCGTCGTGTACGAACTTCGGAATCGAAGGACACTAGAAAATCTATGATGCTAGTGTGGTTTAGGTTCAGAAGTCCGCAACTCCGACTCGCCGCGAGATTGTTGCGGACTTCTGAACCGCCACACTAGGTTGGGAACATAGGGATGAGATTGGCCCGGGTGGTCTTGATCTGGGCCGTCCTTGCAGCCGCCATTGGCGTGCCGATCGCCGCTGCGATGGCGAGCCCTCAGCTCGCCTGGCGCGGACCGGTCTACATATTGGCCGGACTCGCAGGGATGATCGCGCTGGGTCTCACGCTGGTTCAGCCTGTGCTGATTGCCGGCTACTTACCGGGACTGCCGGCTTATCGTGGGCGGCGTGCACATCACTGGATCGGAGGCGCGCTGGTCGTGGCGGTGTTGGTCCACGTTGGGGGCCTTTGGATTACTAGTCCGCCAGACATGATTGACGCCCTTCTCTTCGCATCGCCGACGCCGTTTTCCCCCTGGGGTGTGACCGCGATGTGGGCGATCTTCGCCGTCGCGCTTTTAGCTGCACTCCGCCGACGATTGGGACTGGGACCGCGAACGTGGCGTATCGTTCATATGTTCCTCGCGGTGGTCATCGTCGCAGGGAGCGTGGTCCATGCCATGCTGGTGGAGGGGACGATGGAGACGATGTCGAAGGCGGCCCTTTGCACACTGGTCCTCGCGGCGGCCATAAAAGTCATGGCTGACCTATGGATGCGGACAAAGAAAACCCGCCCGATGACTTCATCATCGAGCGGGTCATGATCCCGGCGATTTCGTCGCCGCGCAACGTTTGGCCTCAGAGCGCGGCGATCACGGCGTTCAGCGTCGCACTCGGCCGCATCGCGGCCGCTGCCTTGGCAGCATCGGGCAAGTAGTAGCCGCCAACATCGACCGGCTTGCCTTGCGCGCCGATCAATTCGGCATTGATCTTGGCCTCGTTCTTGGCGAGCGTCTCGGCCAACGGTTTAAAGCGCGCTTGCAACTCCGTGTCCTTGATCTGCGCGGCCAGCGCCTCTGCCCAATACAAGGCGAGGTAGAAATGGCTGCCGCGATTGTCGATTTCGCCGACTTTGCGCGCAGGATTGCGGTTGAACTCGAGGAACTTGCCGATGGCCGAGTCGAGCGTCTCGGCGAGAACCAGAGCCTTGGCGTTCTTGTAGGTATGGCCCAAATGCTCGAGCGACGCGCCAAGGGCGAGAAACTCACCGAGCGAATCCCAGCGCAGATAGCCCTCTTTCTGGAACTGCTCGACGTGCTTGAGCGCCGAGCCGCCGGCGCCGGTCTCGAACATGCCGCCGCCCGCTAGCAACGGGACGACCGAGAGCATCTTGGCCGAGGTGCCGAGCTCCATGATTGGGAAAAGATCCGTCAGGTAATCCCGCAGAATGTTGCCGGTGACGGAAATTGTGTCCTGGCCTTTGCGAATCCGTTCGAGTGAAAATTTCATCGCATCGACCGGCGCCAGAATGCGGATGTCGAGACCCGACGTATCTTCGTTCTTCAGGTATTTCTCGACCTTGGCGATGAGCTGGGCGTCGTGCGCGCGCTTCTGGTCGAGCCAGAACACGGCAGGGGTGCCGGTGATGCGCGCACGGCGCACACCGAGCTTGACCCAGTCCCGCACAGCAGCGTCCTTGAGTTCGCACATGCGGAAGATGTCGCCGGCCTCAACCGGACGCTCCAGCAGTACCTTACCATCATCCGTGACGACGCGGACGGTGCCGCTCACCGGGACCTCGAACGTCTTGTCGTGCGAGCCGTACTCTTCGGCCTTTTGCGCCATCAAGCCGACGTTCGGGACCGAACCCATGGTCTTGGGATCGAATGCGCCGTTAGCCTTGCAGTCCTCGATGGCCGCCTGGAAAAGACGCGCGTAGGCACGATCGGGAACGACGGCCTTGGTGTCGTGCAGCTTGCCATCCGGGCCCCACATCTTGCCGCCTTCGCGGATCATCGCCGGGATCGAAGCGTCGATGATGAAGTCGCTGGGTACATGCAGGCCGGTAATGCCCTTGTCGGAATTGACCATGGCAAGGGCAGGCCGCTTGGCATAGACGGCCGCAATGTCGTCCTTGATCGTTTTTTTCTCTGCCTCTGGCAACGTCTCGATCTTGGTCAGGAGATCGCCGAAGCCGTTGTTGAGATTGACGCCGAGCTTTTTCAGCGTGGCGTCGTGCTTCTTGATGACGTCGGCGAAGAATTCGGAAACGACATGGCCGAACACGATCGGGTCGGCGATTTTCATCATGGTCGCCTTGACGTGCAGCGAGAACAGCACGCCTTGCTTCTTTGCGTCCTCGATCTGTTCGGCAAAGAAGGCGCGCAGCGGCTTGCGGCTCATCACCGCCGCGTCAATGATCTCGCCGGCCTCAAGCGCCGTCTTTGCCTTCAGCACTGTGGCGGCGCCGCCGGCGCCGACCAATTCGATGCGAACGTTGGTCGCTTTGTCGACCGTGGTCGCGATTTCCGAGCCGAAGTAGTCGCCGCTCGACATGTAGGACACGTGCGTTTTGGAGTCCTTGCTCCAGGCGCCCATCTTGTGCGGATTTTTGCGGGCGTATTGCTTGACGGCGCCGGCGGCGCGGCGGTCGGAATTGCCCTCGCGCAAGACCGGGTTGACGACGCTGCCGAACACCTTGTCGTAGCGGGACTTGATGTCCTTCTCGGCTTCCGTCTTCGGGCTGTCCGGATAATCCGGAACGCCGTAACCCTTATCCTGCAGTTCCTTGATCGCGGCCCGGAGCTGCGGGATCGAGGCGGAGATGTTGGGCAGCTTCATGATGTTGGCATCGGGCTTGAGCGTGAGCGCGCCGAGTTCGGCGAGTTCGTCGCTCGTCCGTTGCGCAGGCGGGAGCAGGTCGGCGACACTGGCGAGGATGCGACCGGCCAGCGAAATGTCCTTCAACGTCACGGACACACCCGCCGCGCCCACGAAGGCTTCAACGATCGGCAGCAGGGAATAGGTCGCGAGCGCCGGGGCTTCATCGACCTTTGTCCACATGATTTCGAGATTTGGCATGCTTTTCCCTCGTGCCCTCAACTGAATTGTTCTCGGCGCGCGCCGTATAGCATCCGCACTCCGCTGGTAAAAGCCTTGGTAGTAGGTGCGAGATAACCGCCGGTAGACCAGAATGCGGCCGCCGCTTGACGCAAGCGGCCGGCTTGGGCAGGGGCTGCGCCTTGAGGGCGTTTACCCGCCGAGGAGCACTGCATGCCAGGGGCTGGCACCGACAAGACCAAGCGATGGATCGAGCAGCGGGCGCCCGTCGTGGTGCTGGTCGAGCCGCAAATGGGCGAGAATATCGGCGCTTGCGCGCGCGCCATGGCCAACTTCGGGTTGTCGCAGTTGCGCCTGGTGAAACCGGTGCAGGGCTGGCCGAACGAGCGGGCCCGGGTCATGGCGGCCGGCGCCGACCGCGTGCTCGAGGCGGCGACGCTGCACGACAGCTTGGCGGACGCCGTCGCCGATTGCAGCTTCGTCTTGGCGGCGACCGCGCGCAACCACGACCAGGCCAAGCCTGTGATCGCCGCCGACACGGCGGCCGCCGAGATGGCGCCGCGGGTGGCGGCCGGCGAGACCGTCGCCCTTGTGTTCGGGCGCGAGCGCAACGGGCTGGAAAACCATGAGGTCGGCATGGCCGACCGCATCATCACGCTGCCGGTTAATCCGGCTTTCGCCTCGCTCAATCTGGCGCAGGCGGTGGTGATCGTCGGCTACGAATGGTTCAAGCGTTCCGGCGAGGCGGCGATGCCGTTCGCCGCGCCTGAAAGATCGCCACCGGTCGCCAAGCAGCAACTCGAGGCCTTCTTCAACGATCTCGAGCGCGAACTGGAAAAGGTCGAGTTCTTCCGGCCGGCGGAAAAGCGCGGCGTCATGCAGGTCAACCTGCGCAATATCTTTCAGCGCATCGCGCCGACCAAGCAGGACATCCGCACGCTGCACGGCGTGGTCACCGCGCTGTCGCAGGGGCGCAAAGGCCCGGCGCGGGGCGGCACCTTCGACAGCGATCAGGCGCAGACCTTGCGCGACCTCCTGGCCGAGCACGGCGCCAGCCGGGCGCCGTCGGAGCGCACGCCGTTGCGCGGCCTGCCGCGGCTGCTGCGGCGCAATCCGACCGAGGCGGAGCGCACGCTGTGGCAGGCGCTGTTGAACGACCGCCGCTTTGCCGGCCGCGGCTTCAAGCGCCAGGTGCCGATCGGCCTGCACGTCAACGACTTCGTGTCGTTCCCGCTGAAATGCGTGATCGATCTGGTGCCGGCGGAGGAGGTGGCCGCGGCAACGCAGGCGCGCGCCGACAAACGCTCTTGGCTCGCCGAGCGCGGGTATAGGATGATCGAGATTGCGGCGGGGGAAGTGGAGAAGGATGTTGCGGCGGTGCTGGACAAGCTCGAAGGCGAAGTGTCAGCCCTTTAGCGCCTTGACCTGAGCCGCCGCGCCTTCGCGCACGAGGCCGTGGTCGCTGCCGACGGCGATGAAGCGGAAGCCGCGTTTGGCCATCGCCAGGGCGCGCTCCGCATCGCGGCAATAGATGCCGGGTATTTTCTTGGCTCTGGTCGCGGCGGCGCAAATCTTGTCGATGGCGCGCTCGACCTCCGGCGCGGTGACGTCCTGCGCTTTGCCGCCGCTTAAGGCGGTCGACAGGTCGTAGGGTCCGACGAACAGCGCATCGATGCCGGGTGTGCCTGCGATCGCCTCGGCGTTCTCGAGCGCTACCGCCGTCTCGATCATGGCCAACGTCAGCGTGCCGTCATTGGCCTCGCGCAGATAGTCGACCGCCACGGTCTTGCCCTGCAGCACCATGGCGCGCTGCGGTCCCCAGCTGCGCTCGCCGACCGGCGGATATTTTGCGGCATTGGCGAACTGGCGCGCATCGGCGACGGTGTTGATCATCGGCGCGATGATCGCCTCGGCGCCGAAATCGAGCGCGCGCGACACGAAGGCGAAGTCGGCGAGGGGAATGCGTACCGCCGGCGTGCTGCCGGCGTTACGCAAGGCGACGATGCCGTTGACGACCGCGGTGAGGTCCCACAGCCCGTGCTGCGCATCGAATACGCCGCAGGCATAACCTTCGCGCACGATGGTTTCGGCGACGACCGGCGAGCCCAGATTGCACCAGGCGGTGAAAACCGTTTCGCCCGCCCGCAGCCTTCGTGCGAGCTCGAACGGCGGCACCTTAGGCCTTCTTGATCTGATCGATCGCCTGCGTCATCAGCGCGCCCATCTGGGCACGGATGGCAGCTTCATCGATGCCCTTGGGGGCCAAATCCGCTGCAACTTTACGCAAAACGTCGTTATCGCCGGACTCTTCGAAGTCCGCGAGGACGACTTCCTTGGCATAGGCGTCGGCGTCGGGGCCGGTCTTGCCGAGCTGTTCCGCCGCCCAAAGACCCAGCAGCTTGTTGCGGCGGGCCATTGCCTTGAACTGAAGCTCCTCGTCATGCGCGAACTTCTTTTCGAAGCCGTCTTCGCGCTTGTCGAATGTGGTCATGCCGCCCTCACTGTTACTGCGCGCGATCAATGCTTAATTGGCCGCTTGCGCACATAGTCCGTTGCGCCTTGCATATCGCTGTGTCACCGTCAAGGCAACCTCGCTGCCGGTTTTCTTATGCGTATTGCGAAGTGGAAAACGAAGGAGTAGCTCAATTGTGTTGAGCTAACCGATCGGCTAGGTTCGCCAAGTGCCTGGACCTTTCGTCGCACTAAGCGTGTCACAGTAAGCGTAATGTGTCCGGTCCCGCCGCCGCGGATCTCGTAAGTCACACTCAGGAGCCACGGCAAATCCTATGGATTTTCAAAAACCACGGTACACCCCGATGAGTCGCCGCCGCCGTATTTACGAAGGCAAGGGGAAGGTCCTCTATGAAGGTCCTGAACCCGGGACGTTGATCCAGCACTTCAAGGACGACGCCACCGCCTTCAATGCCAAAAAGCATGAAGTGATCGAGGGCAAGGGCGTGCTCAACAACCGAATCTCGGAATACGTCTTCCAGCACCTCAACGACATCGGGGTGCCGACGCACTTCATCCGCCGCCTCAACATGCGCGAGCAGTTGATTCGCGAGGTCGAGATCATCCCCCTTGAGGTTGTTGTCCGTAATGTCGCCGCCGGCTCGCTGGCGACCCGTCTCGGCATCGACGAGGGAACCCAACTGCCGCGCTCGATCATCGAGTTCTATTACAAGAACGACAAGCTCAACGACCCGATGGTGTCGGAAGAGCACATTACGGCGTTCGGCTGGGCGAGCCCCCAAGAAATCGACGACATCATGGCGCTGGCGATCCGCGTCAACGACTTCCTGTCGGGCCTGTTCCTCGGCGTCGGCATCCGTCTGGTCGATTTCAAGATGGAAA
>JANMSZ010000533.1:0-13462 GCA_031389925.1 Hyphomicrobiales bacterium
GATGTTGACCGCAAACACGCGGCCGACGATCTGCATGACGCTGAAGCCGCCATCCGTGGCGCGCTGATAGAAGTGACTGCGGTGCGCTTGCATGATGGAGTCGCCGGCGACGGTTCGGCGCAGCAAAGTGATCGTCGTGTCCGCGATGAAAACGAGCGGCAGCAAAATCGCCGCGACGATGTGGCCGCCGCCGGCGACCAGCACCAGCAGCCATGCCAGCAGCAGGCCGAGCGGCAGGCTGCCGACGTCGCCGAGAAACAGCCGCGCCACCGGGCGGTTGAACGGCGCAAAGCCGATGATGGCGCCGAGCAGCGCCAGCGCGGCCAGCGTCGCGTCGCCGGGCAGGCCGCCCATCGCGCCGATCGCGATCAGCGCCGCCGATACCGGCACGACCTCGGCGACCACGATCCAGTCGATGCCGTCCATGAAGTTGACGAGATTAACGAACCACAGAATGCCAAACAGCATCAGTGCGCGTTCGAGCCACCACGGCAACTCGGAAAAAATCCGCAGCTCGGCTGGCAGCGTCGCGATGACGACGAGCGCGGCGACCGCTTGCAGCAACAGGCGCGGCACCGCCTCCATCGGGCGCACGTCGTCGGTGGCGCCGACGATGGCGAGGCCGATGACCGCGGCGAAGACGGCGGCGAGGCGAGGCGCGTCGGTGACAAAGCCGGGAATGAAAATCGCCGCGCCGGCAAGCACGACGGTGATGGCGGCGAAGACGGCGATACCGCCGCCCTGCGGTGTCGGCTCGCGGTGCGAGGAGCGCGCGTTCGGCCGCGCCAGGGCGTAGCGCGCCAGCAGCGGCCGCAACACGACGATGAACAGGGCGCAGAGGATTGCCGTTGCGGCCACGACGGCTGCGAATGTTGCGGTCATCAGCAGCCCCATCGCTCGCGCCAGGCTTCCAGCATCAGCACGTTCCAGAGCCGATGTTCGTGGCTGTGCGTGCCGCTCAGATGTTCCTGCCAGCTTTGGCGCACGCGTTGCACGTCGAGCAATCCAGCCTCGCGCAGGCGCTGCTCCGACAGCAGAGTCTCCGCCCAATCGCGCAACGGCCCGCGCAGCCAGTCGGCCAGCGGAATGCTGAAGCCCATTTTCGGCCGTTCGATCAGTTCGCGCGGCACATGGCGATAGAGCACCTGCCGCAGCAGCCATTTGCTGACGCCGCCGCGGATTTTGGCGTCGCGCGGCAGGCGCCAGGAAAATTCGACGACGCGATGATCGATCAAGGGCACGCGCGCTTCGAGCGCGAAGGCCATGCTGGCGCGATCGACCTTGGTGAGGATGTCGTCGGGCAAGTACGTCATGGTGTCGGTAAGCTGCATGCGCTCGACGAGGCCGGGAATCGATGTGTCGAGCCGGCTGACGTCCGGTTCGGTGACGTCCGGCATCAGGTCCGCGGGATTCCAGTGGCTGACAAGTTGGCGGTACAGGGCCGCTTCGTCCTCGGACTTGAGCACCGCCGCGAACTTGTGAATCTTGTCGCCGACCTGCGCCGGCGTGCCGCGCGCGGGGATAAGTCCCGCCAGCCGGGTCCATTGATCGGGCGACAGGCTCGTCAGGCCCGCCGACAGCGCTGTGCGCACCGCGCGCGGCAGCCGCATCAGTTTCGACCAATAGCGCTCGGCAAATTGATAGCGGTTATAGCCGCCGAACAACTCGTCGCCGCCATCGCCGGACAGCGCGACCGTGACGTGCTGGCGCGTCATCTGCGACACCAGGAAGGTCGGGATCTGCGAGGAATCGGCGAAGGGTTCGTCGTAGAATTCCGGCAGCTTCGGAATAACGTCGAGCGCCTGCTGCGGCGACACGATCATCTCGGTGTGTTGCGTGCCGAGATGACGGGCGACCGTGGCGGCGTGGCCCGCTTCGTTGTAGCCCGGCAGATCGAAACCGATCGTATAAGTCCGCACCGGCCCGGCATTCGCCGTCTGCATCAGCGCAGCGATGGTCGAGGAATCGACGCCACCGGATAAGAACGCGCCGACCGGCACATCGGCGACCATGCGGCGGCGCACGGCGTCCTGCAGCAAGGTCTCGAGTTGATCGGTCATCTCCGCATCGCTGGCACGCAGCGGACTGGCGAGACCGGAATGCGCAACCTCACGCGCGTCCCAATATTTTTCGATACGCGGCGCGCCGCCGAACGGCAGCGTCAGGATCGAGCCGGGCTCGAGCTTGTGCACGCCCTGATAAATCGTCAGCGGCGCGGGCACATAATTGAAGCGCATGAACGACGCCACGGCGGAACGGTCGATGCGCGGCTGCCAGCCCGGAAAAGCGCGCAGCGATTTGAGTTCGGAGCCGAACAGAAACAGCCCGTCGAATTTTGCCCAATACAACGGTTTGATGCCGAGCCGGTCGCGCACCAGCATCAGCGTGCGGTTGCGGCGGTCCCAGATCGCGAGCGCGAACATGCCGATCAGACGCTTGATCGTCGCCGTGACGCCGTAGGCGGAAAACGCCTCCAGCATCACCTCGGTGTCGGAGTGGCCGCGAAAGTGGACGCCGCGCGCTTCCAGCTCAACGCGCAGCTCCTGAAAATTATAGACCTCGCCGTTGTAGCTGATGACAAATCGGCCGTCGGCCGACGTCATCGGCTGATGGCCGGCCGGCGACAGGTCGACGATGGAGAGCCTACGGTGGGTGAGGGCGACGCCGACGTCCGGATCGCTCCAGACGCCGTGGTCGTCGGGACCGCGATGGGCCATGCAATCGGCCATGGCGACGGCGCCGCGCTCGAGCGCCTCGCGCGACCCGCCAGCCGAATTCGAAACGCCTGCGATGCCGCACATAATCTTGTCCAGAAGCCGGAATTAGCAAGGTCTGACGAACATGCTAGAAGGCATGCACGGCATAGGACAGTTTCGCTCGGAAAAATCAATGGCTTCGACCGAAATGCCGCGCGCCAATAACCCGACGAGACCGGTGCTGGTCTATCTGGTGACCGAGGACTGGTACTTCCTGTCGCATCGCCTGCCGATGGCGTGCGCAGCGCTTCGCGCCGGATATGATGTCCACGTCGCGACCAATGTGGTCGACGGCGGCGAGGCGATCAAATCCTACGGCTTTACGCTGCATCCGCTGAACTGGCGGCGCGGCAGCGCGCATCCGCATGACCTCATCCGCATTCTCGGCGAAATCCGCGCGCTGTACCGGCGGCTCAAGCCGGACATCGTGCATCATGTCGGCGTGCAGCCGGCGATCGTCGGCGCGCTCGCCAGTGTCGGCCTGCCGGTCGTGAAGTTGCACGCGATGGCCGGGTTGGGCTTTGCCTTCACCTCGCGCACCGCGCGGGCGCGCGTGACGGGTTTCGCCATGCGCGTGCTGATGCGCGCGCTGCTCAACCGGCCGCGCAATGCGGTGCTGGTGCAGAATCCCGACGACCGCGCCGCGGTGACGGCGCTTGGCATCGAGGCGGATCGTATTTTTTTGATTCCCGGCTCGGGCGTGGACACCGAGCAACTCACGCCCATGCCTGAGCCTACGGGCACCATGACGGTCGGCTATGTTGGCCGCCTGCTTGCCGACAAGGGCGTGCGATCTCTGGTCGAGGCCCACAAGATTCTCTGCGCGCGCGGCCGCGCCATTCGTTTCGTGCTCGCCGGCGAACCCGATCCCGCCAATCCGGCGTCGATTCCGCCGGCTGAAATAGAATCGTGGAAAGCGATCGACGGCCTCGACGTGCTTGGCCATATCGACGACATCCGCGCGGTCTGGGCGATGTCGCATATCGCGGTGCTGCCGTCGCGGCGCGAAGGCCTGCCGAAAAGTCTGCTCGAAGCCGCCGCCTGCGGACGGCCGATCGTCGCCACCGATGTGCCGGGCTGCCGCGAGATCGCAAGGCCCGGCGTCAACGCGTTGCTGGTGCCGGCCGACGACACTGCCGCGCTGGCCGATGCGATTGACCGACTGGCCGGCGATGCCGATTTGCGGCGGCGCTTCGGCGCTGCCGGCCGTGCCATGGTCGAGGCCGAATTCTCGGAGCGTCGCATCGGCGCTGAGATCGTGGCGCTTTACGGCAAGCTGCTGGACCAACCCGCAAAGCCCGTCTAAACAGCCTCACAAATCCAAGGAAAATCCAAGGGCAATCCAAGCGTGGCGCATTCCCGAAAAATCGCGGTGATTGGCCTCGGCTATGTCGGCCTGCCGGTCGCCGTGGCCTTTGCGCGCTCGGGCGCCCCCGTGACGGGCTTCGATATCAACGCCAAGCGCATCGGCGAACTCAACGCGGGCCACGACCGCACCCGCGAAGTCGAGCCGGCCGATCTCAAGCAGCCGACGCTGCGTTACGAAAGCGACCCGGCGCGGCTTGCCGACTCCGACTTTTATATCGTCACCGTGCCGACGCCGATCGACGACGCGCGCCGTCCCGATCTGAGCGCGATGCTCGCCGCATCCAAGACTGTCGGCGTCGTGCTCAAGCGCGGCGATATTGTCGTCTATGAATCGACGGTCTATCCCGGCGCCGTCGAGGAAGAATGCATTCCGGTTTTGGAAACGTTTTCCGGCCTCAAAGCGGGCCCGGATTTTTCTGTCGGCTATTCGCCCGAGCGCATCAATCCCGGCGACAAGAACCACCGCTTCGAGACCATCACCAAGGTCGTGTCGGCGCTCGATGCCCGCACGCTCGACATCGTCGCCGGCGTCTACGGCTCGGTGGTGACGGCGGGCATTCACCGCGCGCCGTCGATCAAGGTCGCGGAAGCCGCCAAGGTGATCGAGAACACCCAGCGCGATCTCAACATCGCTTTCATGAACGAACTGTCGGCGATCTTCCGCAAGCTCGGCATCGACACCGGCGACGTGCTGGCCGCCGCCGCGACCAAATGGAATTTCATGAAATTCGAGCCGGGGTTGGTCGGCGGTCACTGCATCGGCGTCGATCCTTATTATCTGACGTTCCGCGCCGAGAAGGCCGGCTATCGTCCCGAAATCATTCTGGCCGGACGGCACATCAATGACGGCATGGGCGAGCACGTCGCGCGCGAGTGCCTGAGCGCGCTGCGGCAGCGCGGCGCCAATAAGGCGACAGTCACGATCCTAGGGCTGACCTTCAAAGAAAACGTTCCGGACATCCGCAACTCGAAGATCGTCGATATCGTGCGCGCGCTGAAAGATGCCGGCGTGACCGTGCAGGTGCACGATCCGATCGCGCTGCCGGAGGAGACGGTCGCGGAATACGGCATTACGCTGACGGCGCTGGAGAAGCTGCAAGCGGCCGATGCCGTTATTCTGGCCGTCGCGCACAAGGATTATGTCGGCGGCGGCTGGCCAATGATGGAGAAGCTGCTCAAAGGCGGGCAGGGCGTCGTGCTCGACGTCAAATCCAAGCTGGATCGCGCGCAAAAGCCCGGCGGAATCGATCTGTGGCGGCTATAATGCGACCCATGACATTGCGGAACGATGCCAATGGCTGACGGTCCCATCCTGGTTACGGGCGCGGCGGGCTTCATCGGCTATCACGTCGCGCGCCGGCTGTTGGAGAACGGCAAGCAGGTCGTCGGCCTCGACAACCTGAACGCCTATTACGATCCGAAGCTCAAGGACGCGCGGCTCGCCGAACTCGCCAAGCTCAAGGGCTTCGAGTTCGTACGGCTCGATCTCGCCGACCGTGCCGAAATGGCGCGGTTGTTCACCATGCGCCGGTTTCCCTATGTCGTGCATCTGGCGGCGCAAGCCGGCGTGCGGCATTCGCTGGTCGATCCGCACGCCTATATCGATTCCAATATTGTCGGCTTCACCAATATTCTGGAAGGCTGCCGGCACCATGGCTGCAAGCATCTGCTGTTTGCCTCGTCGTCGTCGGTCTACGGCTCGAACACCAAGATGCCGTTTTCAATCCACGAAAATGTCGATCACCCGCTGAGTCTGTACGGCGCGTCGAAGAAGGCGAACGAGTTGATGGCGCATTCCTATGCGCATCTGTTCAAGATGCCGACGACGGGCCTGCGCTTCTTCACGGTCTACGGCCCGTGGGGTCGGCCCGACATGGCGATGTGGATATTCGCCAAGGCGATCGCGGCGGGGGAGCCGATCCGGCTGTTCAATCACGGCAACATGCGGCGCGACTTCACTTACGTCGACGACGTGGTCGAGTCGATCGTGCGGCTGGTCGACCGCGCGCCTGCGGGCAATCCGAATTATTCGGGCGATGCACCCGACCCCGGCTCGAGTTCGGCGCCGTGGCGCGTCTATAATATCGGCAACAACGACCCGGTGGAGTTGCTGGACGTCGTGCGGCTCCTGGAAGAAAAGATCGGCAAGAAGGCCATTCGCGAACTGGTGCCGATGCAGCCCGGCGACGTCCCGGCGACTTATGCCGATGTCGACGACCTGATGCGCGACGTCGATTTCAAGCCGGCGACCCCGATCGCCGAGGGCATCGGCCGGTTTATAGAATGGTATCGCTCCTACCACAGGCTCTAGTCCGCGGTTGGATCGCGCGGGCGGCCGCCCTATAATGGGAACGAACCGCGACGAGCAAAGTTAGGACTGTTATGGCTCCCACATTGAAAACTCTGAAGGTCAAGCTGTTCACCGACGGCGCCGACAAGGCGCAGATCGTGGACATGGCCAAGCAATCCTGGATCGCAGGCTTCACCACCAATCCGTCGCTGCTGAAGAAAGCCGGCGTCAGCGACTATTCGGCCTTCGGCCGCGACCTGGTCGCCGCCGTGCCGGATCGGCATATTTCCTTCGAGGTGTTCTCCGACGACATCCCCGAGATGGTGGCGCAGGCGCGCGTCATCACTGCCTGGGGCCAGAACGTCTTCGTCAAGCTGCCGGTGACGACGACGCGCGGCGACACGTTGTACGACGCCGTGCGTTCGCTGTCGCACGACGGCGTCAAGATCAACCTGACCGCGATCTTCACCTCCGAGCAGGCCGCCCGCGGGATCGACGCACTCGATGGCGGCGCGCCGTCGGTGGTCTCGGTGTTCGCCGGCCGGCTCGCGGATTTCGGCATCGACTATCGCCCGATCATGCAGGACGCGGTCGCGCGCTCGCGCCAGACCAAGAATGTCGAGATCATCTGGGCTTCGACGCGCGAAGTGTTCAACGTGGTCGAGGCCGACGCCATGGGCTGCCAGATCATCACGGCGCCGGCGGACGTGCTGAAGAAGCTGCCGTTGCTCGGCACCAAGTCGGGGGCGGAGCTCTCGCTCGGCGCGGTGCAGGCGTTCCGCGAAGACGCCATTGCGGCGGGCTTGCGACTCGACGTGCCGGCCTCGCGCGCCGCGGAATAGCAGCGGCGCCATTAAGCCTAATTTTTTACTTGTAACGCTTTGAATCAAAACGTGTTCGCGCGATTTTCCCGCAGGGTCGCCAGGGCCTTGCGACCATGCTAGGTGAGGCGGGGGCGCATTTAACGCGTTTTAGGGGCATTATTCGGCGATGACTCAGGTTGCAGTACCGAGCTCGGATCGACCGTTGCGCGTCGGCGTCGTTGGCGTCGGCGTCATGGGCAGCAATCATGCCCGTGTGTTCGCCGGATTGCCGGGTGTCGAACTGGTTGGCGTCGCAGACCCCGACCGCAAGCAAGCCGATTTCGTTGCCCGCACGCTGGGTTGTGTCGCGGTGCCCGATGTCGGCGCGCTGCTCGACCTGAAACTCGATGCCGTCACGATCGCCGGCCCGACCCATCTGCACCGCGACATCGCGCTCGCCTGCATCGAACGCGGCGTCCACGTCATGGTGGAAAAACCGATTGCCTCGTCGGTCGAAGAGGGCAAGGAAATCATCACTGCCGCGCGCCGCGCCGGGCTGACCTTGATGGTCGGTCACGTCGAGCGTTTCAATCCGGCGGTCGAAGCCATCAAGGACGCGATCCGCGACGAGGATATTCTGTCCATCGCCATCACGCGCGTCGGACCATTTCCGCCGCGCATGTCGAATGTCGGCGTGGTGATCGATCTGGCGGTGCACGACATCGACCTGATCCGCTGGTTCACCGACAGCGACATCGTCGAAGTGCAGCCGCAGCTCTCCAGCGCGGTCGCCGAGCGCGAGGACATCGCGCTGCTGCAATTCCGCACCGCCTCCGGCGTGCTGGCGCACATCAACACCAACTGGCTGACGCCGTTCAAGGCGCGCAACGTCATCGTCGCGACGCGCGGCAAATATGTGCAGGGCGATCTGCTCACCCGCCAGGTGACGGAATGCTTCGGCTTCCAGCCGGACGGCAGCTATTCGATGCGTCATCTGTCGGTCGGTCACGCCGAGCCGTTGCGCGCCGAACTGCTCGCCTTCGTGAGCGCGGTCCGCTCCGGCGAGCCGCCGGCGGTTACCGGCGAACAGGGCGTCGCCAGTCTCGAAATCGCCATCCAGTGCCTCGACGCGCGCCCGGCCACCGCCGCGCCCGCTCAACGCAAAGGCCCGCGCGCCGTTGCCGGTTGATTGACGCGCGCTTTTTTCATCGGACCTTCAATGAATATGAGAACCGATCTTCCCGCTATTCCGTTTATCGACCTTGCCGCGCAGCGCCGCCGTCTCGGGCCGGCCGTCGATAGCGCGATCACGCGCGTGTTGAATCATGGCCAGTTTATTCTCGGGCCGGAGGTGCGGACCTTCGAAGCGGAGTTGGCGGCGTTCTGCGGCGCAAAACATGCCGTCACCTGCGCCAGCGGCACCGACGCGCTGGTGCTGGCCTTGCGGGCGCGCGAAATAGGGCCGGGCGATGCGGTGATCTGTCCATCGTTCACGTTTTGCGCGACCGCGGAAGTGGCGGCGCTGGTCGGCGCCACGCCGATTTTCGTCGATGTCGACGAAGCCACGTTCAATATCGACGCCAAGGCCATCGCCGGTGCCATCGAAGTCGCAAAGAGCCTGGGCCTCAAGCCGAAGGCGGTGATCCCGGTCGATCTGTTCGGTCTTGCCGCCGACCACGCCGCTGTCGCCGCTGCTGCCGAAGCAGAAGGCCTGTTCATCTTGGACGATGCCGCGCAGGGCTTTGGCGCGACCTTCAACAACCGCAGGCTCGGCACCTTCGGCCACGCCACCGCGACCAGCTTCTTTCCGGCCAAGCCCCTCGGCTGCTACGGCGACGGCGGAGCCGTTATGACCGATGATACCGAGATGGCCGACGTCATGCGTAGCCTGCGCATGCACGGCCACGGCAGTGATCGCTACGACAATGTGCGGATCGGTCTGGCGTCGCGCCTCGACACCATCCAGGCTGCCATCCTGATCGAAAAGCTGAAAATCTTCCCCGATGAGATCGAGGCCCGCGACCGCGTCGCCCGGCGTTATGCCGACGGGCTCGCCGGTGTTGCCGTGACGCCGACAGTCCCGGCCGGCATGACGTCGGTGTGGGCGCAGTACACTCTGCGCGTGGCCGGTGGTCGTCGCGATGCGCTGGCCGCGTCGCTCAAGGCCGAAGGCATTCCAACCGCGGTCTATTATCCGATCCCGTTGCACCTTCAGCAGGCCTACAAGCATTACCCGGTCGGCAAAGGCGGCGTTGCGGTCAGCGCGCGGCTTGCGGCTGAGGTCATCAGTCTGCCGATGCACGCCTACCTCGATGAGGCTACTCAGGACCGCATCATCGACGCCACATGCCGTATCCTGAAGCGCTGAGCATTTAGAGACTGGTTTTCTGCTTTCCGCCAAAATATGAAACGCCCGTTGCTCCCGCGATTGATCAAAACGCGCTAGCACTGTCCGGTAAATACCGGAATTCACATAATGAATTGGCGTCTTGATCACACGCGTTTGCGGCGGCTCGAAGCCGAGGCAATTTATATTTTTCGCGAGGCTGTTGCCGAATTTGGCAACCCGGTCATGCTGTATTCGATCGGCAAAGATTCCAGCGTGCTGCTGCACATCGCGTTGAAGGCGTTTCATCCGGCCAAGCTGCCGTTCTCCCTGCTGCACGTCGATACGACCTGGAAATTTCGCGAGATGATTGCCTTTCGCGATCAGACGGCGGCGCGGCTTGGCCTTGACCTGCGCGTGCACATCAACGAAGAGGGCTTTGCGCGCGGCATTTCGCCGGTGGCGTCGGGCTCAAGCGTCCACACCCAAGTCATGAAGACCGAAGGTCTGCTGCAGGCCTTGGACAAATGGAAGTTTGACGTTGCGTTCGGCGGCGCGCGGCGCGACGAGGAAAAGAGCCGGGCCAAGGAGCGCATCTTCTCGCACCGTTCGGCCAGCCACGCCTGGGATCCGCGTAACCAGCGTCCCGAGCTGTGGAAACTGTTCAATACCCGCATAAAGCCGGGCGAATCCATGCGGGTCTTCCCGCTGTCGAACTGGACCGAATACGACGTGTGGGACTACATCCGCGCCGAAAACATCCCGGTGGTGCCGTTGTACTTCGCCAAGGAGCGGCCTGTGGTCGAGCGCGACGGCATGCTGATCATGCGCGACGACGACCGGCTGCCGCTGCTGCCCGGTGAGCGCGTGCAAATGAAGCGGGTGCGCTTCCGCACGCTGGGCTGTTATCCGCTGACGGGGGCGGTCGCCTCGGATGCCGATACGCTCGACGCCATCATCGACGAAATGCGCGGTTCTTCGCAGTCCGAACGCGAAGGCCGCCTGATCGATCACGACATGTCCGGCTCGATGGAAGCCAAAAAGCGCGAGGGCTATTTCTGATGCGTGCGCCCGCGCCAACCTCCGTCGAAGCCGCCGCGCCAAAGGTCGGCATTGCTACGCGTCCAGCTTTGCGGTTTCTCACCTGCGGCTCGGTCGACGACGGCAAGTCGACACTGATCGGCCGTTTGCTCTACGAACAAAATCTGATCTTCGACGATCATCTCGCGGCGCTCGGGCGCGACTCGAAGAAGTTCGGCACCACCGGCGGCGACATCGACTATGCGCTGCTGCTTGACGGCCTCGAGGCCGAGCGCGAGCAGGGCATCACCATCGACGTAGCCTATCGCTATTTCGCAACCCCGCGACGCGCTTTCGTCGTCGCCGACACGCCGGGGCACGAGCAATACACCCGCAACATGGCGACCGGCGCGTCCAATGCCGACCTCGCGGTGTTGCTGGTCGACGCACGCAAGGGCCTGTTGAGCCAGACGCGGCGGCACGCGGTGATCGCCAGCCTGCTCGGTATTCGTCACGTGGTGCTCGCGGTCAACAAGATCGACCTGGTCGATTTCGACCGGGCGGTGTTCAACCATATTTCGTCGAGCTTCAAGGAATTTGCCGAGAGTCTCGGCTTCAAGGACATCACCGCGATCCCGATTTCGGCGCGGCATGGCGACAACATCTCGGCGCGCAGCGAAAACACGCCCTGGTACCAAGGGCCGGTGCTGCTCGAGCATCTCGAAACGGTCGACGTCGAAGACGACCGCGACACCAAGCCGTTTCGTATGCCGGTGCAATGGGTCAACCGCGCCAATTCCGATTTTCGCGGCTTTGCCGGAACGGTCGTGAGCGGCAAGATTGCGCGCGGCGATGACGTCGCAGTGCTGCCGTCGGGGCATTTGACGAAGGTGACGTCGATCCTCGGGCCAGGCGGCGAGGTCGATGCTGCCGGCACTGGCGATTCAGTCACGTTGACGCTTGCGGACGAAGTCGATGTCGCTCGCGGCGACATGTTCGCCGCTGCGCGCGATCGGCCCGAGTCCAGCGACCAGTTCGCGGCGCATCTGTTCTGGATGTCGAACGAGCGTCTGCTTCCCGGGCGTTCCTATTTGATGAAAATTGGCCACCGCACGCTGGCTGCGACCGTGACCGACCTCAAACATCGGCTCGATATCGACACGCTGTCCAAGCTCGCCGCCAAGACGCTGGGGCTGAACGAGGTCGGGGTCTGCAATCTTTCGATTGCGAGCCCGGTGGCGTTCGACCCCTATGCCGACAACCGCGAAACCGGCGCCTTCATTCTGATCGATCGCACCAGCAATGAAACGGTCGCCGCCGGGCTCATTGATTTCGCTTTGCGACGCGCCAGCAACGTCCACCATCAGGACCAGACGGTCAGTCGGGCGGCGCGCTCGGGTCTGATGCGGCACAAGCCGGCGGTGCTGTGGTTTACCGGTCTTTCGGGCGCCGGTAAGTCGACGATTGCTAATCTGGTGGAGGCCGGCCTTCACGCGCGCCGCGTTCACACCATCATGCTCGACGGTGATAACGTGCGCCACGGCTTGAACCGCGATCTTGGCTTTATCGAAGCCGACCGCGTCGAGAACATCCGTCGCATCGGGGAGGTGGCGAAGCTAATGACCGATGCCGGGCTGGTGGTGTTGTGCTCGTTCATCTCGCCATTCCGAGCCGAACGCCGCATGGTGCGCGAATTGATCGGCGCCGACGAATTCATCGAGGTGTTTGTGGACACCCCGCTCGAGCAGTGCATCGCCCGCGATCCGAAAGGCCTGTACCGCCGCGCACTGGCCGGCGAGATCAAGAATTTCACCGGCGTCGATCAGGCCTATGAAACGCCGGAGCACGCCGAGCTGCATCTTGAGGCCGGCACCAAGGACACTGATGCGCTGGCGAACGAGGTGATTGAGGCCTTGGTGAAGCGCAAGATTGTGTGAGGGCTAATTACGTCCGCTTGTAGACGTCCTCGATGCGCTCGATGTCGTCTTCGCCGAGATAGCTGCCGGTCTGCACTTCGATCAGCTCGAGCGGGATCTTGCCGCGGTTGGTCATGCGGTGGATGCAGCCGATCGGCAGATAGACCGACTCGTTTTCGTGCACCTCGCGCACCGTATCGTTGATGGTGACCTCGGCGGTGCCATGCACGACGATCCAATGCTCGGAGCGATGGCGGTGCTTCTGCAGCGACAGGATGCCGCCGGGAACGACGACGATGCGCTTGACCTGGAAGCGCGCGCCCATGTCGATGGATTCGTAATAGCCCCAGGGCCGGTGCACGCGCTTGTGGTCGGTGGCTTCGGCGCGCTTGGCGGCCTTGAGCTTGGCGACCAGCTCGCGCACTTCCTGCGACCGCGCGCGCGGCACCACCATCACGGCGTCGGACGTGCTCACGATCACCATGTCTTTGACGCCGACCACGGCGGTGAGGCGGCCGTCGGAATGCACGACGCTGCCGCTAACATCCATCGTCACCACCGGGCCCTGCACGATGTTGCCAGACTTGTCGGTCGGCGTGATGTCGAACAACGCGTCCCAACTGCCGATGTCCGACCAGCGGAACGAGCCTTCGACCACGGCGGCGCGGTCGGTCTTTTCCATCACCGCGTAGTCGATCGATTTCTGCGGCGCGCGGCCGAAGCCTTCCGGGTCCAGGCGCAGGAAGCCGAGATCGTCGGTCGCATTCTTCACCGCGGCGACGACGGCCGTCGATATCTCCGGCTCGAGCCGCGCGAGTTCGGCCAGCAGCACGTCGGCGCGGAACAGAAAATTGCCGGAATTCCACAAATAGCCGTCGAGCACGTAGCGGGCGGCGGTGGCGGCGTCGGGCTTCTCGACGAAGCGTTTCACCGCGTGCACGCCGTTACTGCCGACGGCGTCGCCGCGCAGGATGTAGCCGAAA
>JANMSZ010000555.1:0-1638 GCA_031389925.1 Hyphomicrobiales bacterium
GTCGCCTATCCGCAACGCGCCGACAATCCGGTGCGCGGCATCGTCACGCTGATCGACGCGCTGCAATCGGAGCCGCTCGACAGTGGCAGCGCCACGTTTCAGCCGTCGAATTTGGAATTCACGACCATCGACGTCGGCAACAAGACCGTCAATCTCATTCCCGGCGAAGCGCGGGCGCGCTTCAACATCCGCTTCAACGATTGCCACACGCTGGATTCGCTGAAGGCGCTGATCGAGACGCGCGCGGCGAAGGCGGCAGACGGCAAGATCAAATTCGCGTTCAAGTTCGAGCCGTCGAACGCCGGCGTCTTCGTCACCAAGCCCGGCCCGTTCACCGAACTGGTGTCGAACGCGGTGTTCGAAGCGACCGGCCGCAAGCCGGAACTCTCGACCACCGGCGGGACGTCGGATGCGCGCTTCATCACGCATTATTGCCCGGTGGTGGAATTTGGCCTGGTCGGACAGACCATGCACGCCATCGACGAACGCGTGCCGGTCGCCGACCTGCGCGCGCTGACGACGATCTACCGCAAGATCATCGACAAGTATTTCGGCTAATAATCGACCTTCATCAAATACAGCCCGTCCGACGGCGCGACCTGGCCGCAGGCAGCGCGGTCGCGCGCGGCGAGCGCCTTGGTCAGGTCGTCCGCGCTCCAGTTGCCCGAACCGACCATCACCAGCGAGCCGACCATCGAGCGCACCTGGTTATGCAGGAACGAGCGCGCGGAGGTGTGCACCAGCACATCCAGCCCATCGCGCACGACGTCGAGCCGGTCGAGCGTCTTCACCGGCGAATTGGCCTGGCATTCGGTGGAGCGGAACGTCGTGAAATCGTGATTGCCGACGAGGCGCTGCGCGGCGTCATGCATCGCTGCGGCGTCGAGCGGACGCGCGACGCGCCAGGCATATTTCAGATCGAAGGTGAGATCCGCCCGGCGATTGACGATGCGGTAGAGATAGTGGCGCTTGCGCGCCGACATGCGGGCGTTGAACTCGTCGCTCACGCGTTCGGCCGACAGCACGGCAACGGGATGCGGGCGCAAATGCGCGTTGAGCCCGTCGCGCACCGTGTCGGTGTCCCAATCCTTCGCAAAGTCGATATGTGCGACCTGGCCGCGCGCATGCACGCCGGCATCGGTGCGGCCCGCGCCCTGCACCAAGGTCTTCTCGCCCGACAGCGCTTCGAGCGCCGTGGTCAGCACGCCCTGCACGGTGATCTGGTCGGCCTGGGTCTGCCAGCCGCAGAACGGCGCGCCGTCATATTCGACGATGAGTTTGTAGCGGGGCATATTATGTGTCCGCCGAACGACAGGATCGTTGCAGACCGCTCAACGCCGCAGTATCCCGCCGAGGGTGCCGCGGATGATGGCACGGCCGATGGTGCCGCCGGTGCTGCCACCGATGGAGCGGCCGATATCGGCCGCGATCTGTCCGGCAATACGATTGGTGACCGAGCGCGTAACTTCGCGCGCCACCAGTTGCCCGGTCGACAACCGCGTGCCGCGCGGCCGGCTGGTGCCGAAAATTCCGCCGAGCATTCCGCCGATGCCGCCGAGGAATCCACCGCCGGACGGCGCGTCCTGCTGTTGCGGCGCCGGCTGGCTCCAAGGTCCTGAGCTTGGACCCGAGCCGGGA
>JANMSZ010000006.1:0-15134 GCA_031389925.1 Hyphomicrobiales bacterium
GCCTATGTCGGCAAGAACCCGATGGCGCTCTATGCCTTCGTGTGCACGGTCGCCGCGGCGCTGCTGACGTCGTTCTATTCCTGGCGCCTGATCTTCAAGACCTTCCACGGCGAGCCGCATGACCGCAAGCATTGGAAAGAAGCGCACGAAAGCCCGATGACCATGCTGATCCCGCTCGGCTTCCTCGCCGTCGGTTCGGTGCTTGCCGGGCTGCCGTTCAAGGAAATCTTCGCCGGTCACGGTGTCGGGGAATTCTTCCGTGAGTCGCTCACTTTCGCCAAGACCAACACGGTGCTGCAAGACATCCATCACGTGCCGCTGCACATTGCGCTGCTGCCGACGGTGATGATGGCGATCGGCTTTGCCATCGCCTGGCACTTCTACATTCGCCGCCCGGACATCCCGGTCGAACTCGCGCGCCAGCATGACTTCCTGTACCGCTTCCTGCTCAACAAGTGGTACTTCGACGAACTCTACGACATCATCTTCGTGCGTCCGGCCAAATGGATCGGCCGCGAGCTGTGGAAGAAGGGCGACGGCTGGCTGATCGACGGCTTCGGCCCCGACGGCGTCTCCGCCCGCGTTCTCGACGTCACCCGCAACGTCGTGCGGTTGCAGACCGGCTATCTCTATCACTACGCCTTCGCGATGCTGATCGGCGCCGCCGCTTTCATCACCTGGTTCATGTTCTCGGCGGGGATACACTAATATGAACTGGCCGATCCTCTCCGTCGTCACCTTCCTGCCGCTGCTCGGCGCGCTGTTCATCACGATGGTGCGCGGCAATGACAATCTCGCCAAAGGCACCGCGCGCTGGGTGGCGATGTGGACGACGCTGGTCACCTTCGCGATCTCGCTGGTGATGGTGGTGCGCTTCGATCCGACCTCGGCGGATTTCCAATTCTCGGAAAATCATCCCTGGCTCGGCGTCGCCAATTATCACATGGGCGTCGACGGCATTTCCCTTCCGTTTGTGATCCTGACCACCGCGCTGATGCCGATCTGCATCCTGGCCAGTTGGACCTCGGTGCAGAAGCGCGTGAAGGAATACATGATCGCGTTCCTGGTCCTGGAAACGCTGATGATCGGCACCTTCTCGGCGCTCGATCTGGTGCTGTTCTATCTGTTCTTCGAAGGCGGCTTGATCCCGATGTTCCTGATCATCGGCATCTGGGGCGGCCAGAGGCGCGTTTATGCCAGCTTCAAGTTCTTCCTCTACACGCTGGCCGGCTCGTTGCTCATGCTCTTGGCCATCATGGCGATGTATTGGGAGGCGGGGACGACCGACATCCCGACGCTGATGAAGCACGGCTTCCCGCTCGGCATGCAAAAATGGGCCTGGCTGGCGTTCTTCGCCTCGTTCGCGGTGAAGATGCCGATGTGGCCGGTGCACACATGGCTGCCGGACGCGCATGTCGAGGCGCCGACCGCGGGCTCCGTGATCCTCGCCGCCATCCTGCTGAAGATGGGCGGCTACGGTTTCCTGCGCTTCTCGATCCCGATGTTCCCGGCGGCGAGCCACGACTTCGCGCCGCTGATCTTCACGCTCTCGGTCGTCGCCATCATCTACACTTCGCTGGTGGCGTTGATGCAGGAGGACGTGAAGAAGCTGATTGCCTATTCGTCGGTCGCGCACATGGGCTTCGTCACCATGGGCATCTTCGCCGGCACCACGCAGGGCATCGCCGGCGGCATCTTCCAGATGATTTCGCACGGCATCGTGTCGGGCGCGCTGTTCCTCTGCGTCGGCGTGGTCTACGACCGCATGCATACGCGCGAGATCGCGTTCTACGGCGGGCTGGTCAATCGCATGCCGGTCTACGCCGCCATCTTCATGGTCTTCACCATGGCCAATGTCGGCCTGCCGGGCACCTCGGGCTTCGTCGGCGAATTTCTGGCGCTGATCGGCACGTTCAAGAACAACATCGCGGTCGCGTTCTTTGCGACGTTCGGCGTCATCCTGTCGGCCGCTTATGCGCTGTGGCTGTACCGCAAGATGGTGTTCGGTCCGCTCAAGCCGGCTCTGGCCGACATCAAGGACATCGGCTTCCGCGAGGCGGTGATCTTCGCGCCGCTGGTCATCCTCACCATTCTGTTCGGCGTGGCGCCGAAGCCGGTGCTGGATATGTCGGCGGCCTCGGTCGCGCAGTTGCTCGACGGCTATAACAAGGCCATCAAGACGGCGGAGCAGCCGTCATTGCCGGCCCCGCGTGCCGATGTGGCACCGCTCGTCATTCCCGTGAGCGCCGTCCGATGAACGTCATGACCCAAGTACAGTGGCTATGGCCGGTGCTGCCGGAACTGGTGCTCGGCGTTGGCGCCATGGTGATGCTGATGGTCGGCGTCAGCATCCACCAGAGCGAACGCAGCGCCTCCATCGTCAACGCCTGGTGCATTGCGCTGCTGGTGCTGGTCGCGGCCACATTGCTGTATGTGCCCGCCGGCCGTACCGAATTGTTCGGCGGCAGTTTCGTCATCGATGATTATGCGCGGTTCCTGAAATTGCTGGCGATCACCGGCTCGGCTGGCGCGCTGCTGCTGTCGCTCGATTATTTGTCGATGGATAAGCAGCAGCGCTTCGAATATGGCGTGCTGTTCCTGCTGTCGACGCTCGGCATGATGGTGCTGATCTCGGCCAACGACCTGATCGCGCTGTATCTCGGCCTCGAATTGATGAGCCTGCCGCTGTATGTCGTGGCGGCGTCGAACCGCGACAGCGTCCGCTCGACCGAAGCCGGCCTGAAGTATTTCGTCCTGGGCGCGCTGTCGTCCGGCATGCTGCTGTACGGCGCCTCGCTGATTTACGGCTTCACCGGCACGGTGAATTTCGCCGGCATCGCCAAGGCGACTTCCGGTGGCGCCGGCATCGGCCTGATTTTCGGCCTGGTATTCCTGTTCGTTGGCTTCTGCTTCAAGATCTCGGCGGTGCCGTTCCACATGTGGACGCCCGACGTCTATGAAGGTGCGCCGACGCCGGTCACCGCGTTCTTTGCCGCGGCACCGAAAGTCGCCGGCATCGCCATCTTCGTGCGCGCCACCGTGGTGGCGTTCCCGGGCATCACGCATGAATGGCAGCAAATTGTTGTCTTCGTCTCGATTGCCTCTATGGCGCTCGGCTCTTTCGCCGCCATCGGGCAGAAGAACATCAAGCGCCTGATGGCCTATTCCTCGATCGGCCACATGGGCTTCGCGCTGGTCGGATTGGCGGCGGGCACGCAAGAGGGCGTGCAGGGCGTGCTGGTCTATATGGCCATCTATGTCGTGATGACGCTCGGCACCTTCGCCTGCATCCTGGCCATGCGGCGCGACGGCATGCTGGTGGAAAACATCAGCGATCTCGCAGGCCTCGCGCGCACGCAGCCGGCCATGGCGTTCTTTCTGGCGATGCTATTGTTCTCGCTGGCCGGCATTCCGCCGCTCGCCGGGTTCTTCGCCAAATTTTACGTGTTCCTTGCTGCCATCAAAGCCGGGCTCTATGTGCTCGCGGTGATCGGCGTGCTGACCAGCGCGGTGGGCGCTTACTACTATCTCGCCATCGTCAAAGTGATGTATTTCGACGAGCCGGCGAAAAGCTTCCAGGCGATGCCTGGACTGCTGAAGCTGGTGCTCGCGGTCACCGGGCTGATCAATATTCTGTTCTTTGCCTATCCCGGTCCGCTGCTCGGTGCGGCCACGGCGGCGGCGAAGTCGTTATTCTGAAGGTGCAGGTGTGCGCCGCGCGTGATCCCGAAAAAGCCTGCCCTCGGACTTGATCCGGGGGTGTGAAGCGGTTTTCGGATAAGATCACGCGCCAACAAAGATGAACCGCGAAGCCACGGACCTGGCGGGGGTCCGGCATATAGCTTACGAGACGCTCGGCTCCACCAATGCCGAGGCGCTGGCGCGTGCGCGTGCCGGTGTGCGCGGCCCGTTGTGGATCACGGCCGCGACGCAAAGCGCCGGCCGCGGCCGCCGCGGCAGCACCTGGGTCTCCGCGCCGGGCAACCTCTTCGCCACCTTGTTGCTGACCGAGCCGTCGCCGCCGGAAGCCGCGCCGCAACTCTCATTCGTCGTCGCGTTGGCGCTGCACGACGCGCTGGCCGAATGCGCGCCGCAATTGGGCCCGCTGCTGAAGTTGAAATGGCCGAACGATCTGCTGCTGGGCCACGCCAAGCTTGCCGGCATTCTGATCGAGGGCGAGAGCGAGCCGGCCTTCGCTGTGGCCATCGGCATCGGCGTCAATTGCGCCGCGCACCCGAACGACATGCCGTATCCGGCGGCCGATCTCGCCACCAGCGGCGCTTTGGTGTCGCCCACACAGGTGCTCGATGTGTTATCGCGCGCCATGAACCTAAGGCTCGAACAGTGGCAGCGCGGGCAGGGCTTTGCCAACGTGCGCGCCGATTGGCTCAAGCGCGCGGCGGGCTTAGGGCAGGACATTCGCGTGCGACTGCCGGAGCGCGAACTGTCCGGCCGGTTTCAAGGTCTTGATGATGAAGGGCGCCTGCTGTTGCAGGGCTCGAACGGCGTGACGACCGTCACCGCCGGTGAAGTTTTCGATTTAGGTCAAAGCTAATGGCGAACCCCAACCAAGAACTCGTTTTCGCGCCGCTTGGCGGTGTCGGCGAAATCGGCATGAACCTGTCGATCTACGGCCTTGGCGACGGCCGCACCCGAAGCTGGCTCGCGGTCGATCTCGGCGTCTCGTTTGCCGCGGAAGAACATCTGCCCGGCATCGATCTGATCTTCCCCGACATCCGCTATCTGGTGCAGGAGCGCAAGAACCTCGCCGGTCTCGTGCTGACCCACGCGCATGAGGACCATTACGGCGCCCTGATCGATCTGTGGCCGCAACTGAAATGCCCGGTCTACGCGACGCCCTTCACCGCCGCCTTGCTCAAGGCCAAATGCGCCAACGAGCCCGGCGCGCCGGACATTCCCGTAACTATCGTCAAGCTCGGCAGCCGTTTCAACGTCGGACCCTTTGACGTTGATCTGGTGTCGATGGCGCATTCGATCCCGGAGTCGAACGCGCTGATCATCCGCACGCCGTGCGGTACGGTGCTGCACACCGGCGACTGGAAAATCGATCTGACGCCGATTCTGGGCGACGTCACCGACGAGAAAAAGCTGCGCGCGCTTGGCGAGGAGGGTTGCCTGGCGCTGGTCGGCGATTCCACCAACGCTGTACGCGAAGGCCGTTCGCCGTCGGAAGCCGATGTCGGCAAGACCATCCGTACGCTGATCGAGGGTGCCAAAGGCCGCGTCGCGGTGACGACCTTTGCCTCCAACGTCGCGCGGCTGCGCACGGTGGCGGAAGCGGCCTTTGCTTGCGGCCGCGAGGTCGTCGTGGTCGGCCGCGCCATGGACCGCATTTCGCAGATCGCGCGCGAGACCGGCTATCTCGACGGCATCGCGGATTTTCGACCCGCCGAGGCTTATGGCTATTTGCCGCCCAACAAGGTCGTGGCGCTGTGCACCGGCAGCCAAGGCGAGCCGCGCGCCGCGTTGTCGCGCATCGCCACCGACCAGCATCCGGAAGTCACGCTGTCGCGCGGCGACATGGTGATCTTCTCCGCTCGCACCATTCCCGGCAACGAGAAAGAGGTCGGCAAGATCATCAACGGGCTGATCGACCAGGGCATCGAAGTGATCACCGACCGCACCCACATGGTGCACGTCTCCGGCCATCCGCGCCGCGCCGAAGTCGCCGAGCTGATCGGCTGGGTCAAGCCGAAGATACTGATCCCGGCGCACGGCGAGGCGCTGCACCTGTCCGAGCACGCCAAGCTGGCGCGCAGCCTCGGCATCAAGGAAGTCGTCCAATGCCGCAACGGCGATCTGGTACGGCTGGCTGAAGGGCGCGCCGGCATCATCGACGAAGTGCCGGCCGGGCGGATCTACAAAGACGGCATCATTCTGGTCGAGGCCGACTCGCGCACGGTCGCCGACCGCCGCCGTCTCAGCTTCGCCGGCAGCGTTTCGGTCGCGATCGCGATCGACAACAAGGGCCAGCTTGCGGCCGATCCCGAGATCGACCTGATCGGCATCCCCGAGCGCGACCGCGAAGGTCTGGTGATCGCCGACGCGGTTTATGACGCCATCGAGAGCACGATGGAGCAGCTTCCCCGCAAGCGGCGCGGCGATCCCGACGCGGTCGGCGAGGCGGTGAAGCGCGCGGTGCGCGCGGCGATCGTGCAGCGCTGGGGCAAAAAGCCGATGTGCCATGTGCACGTCTTATCGGTATAAAGGTCGTGCCGGAGTGAAAGTACGAGGACGGAAATGATAGGTCGTCTCAATCACGTCGCCATCGCGGTGCGCGACATTGCCAAGGCCGCCAAGGTCTACAAGGACACGCTCGGCGCCGAAGTCACCGGGCAGGTGCCGCAGCCGGACCACGGCGTCACCACCGTGTTCATCAACCTGCCGAACACCAAGATCGAATTGCTGGAGCCGCTCGGCGAAGGCTCCCCGATCAACAAATTCCTCGAGAAGAATCCGGACGGCGGCATCCATCATCTCTGCTACGAGGTGCCCGACATCCGCGCCGCGCGCGACGCACTCAAGGCGCAGGGCGCGCGCGTGCTCGGCGACGGCGAGCCCAAGATCGGTGCGCATGGCAAGCCGGTGCTGTTCCTGCACCCGAAGGATTTCTGCGGCACGCTGGTCGAGCTGGAGCAGGAATAGGCGCATGATCCCGAAAAGTGGGAACTGGTTTTCGGATAAGATCATGCGCGAGGAAGAAGCATGAAAATCGGCACCTACGCCGCGATCTATTTCCTGATCTGGTGGCTCACGCTGTTCGCGGTGTTGCCGTGGGGCGTGCGCAATCAGGAAGAGGCGGGCGAGGTGGTGCCCGGCTCGGATCCGGGCGCGCCGGCGATGCATCGGCTGTGGGGCAAGCTCGGCTGGACCACGCTGATCGCCAGCGTCGTGTTTGGCCTTCTTTTTTTCGCCTACGAGCGCGGCCTGATCCCGATCGAATTCCTGGCACGGATATCGACGCCGCCGCGCTGATTGGTTGATTGCTTGCTCGGTTGCGCAAAAAAAAGAGCAGGGCGCGGTGCCCTGCTCGTCGCATTTATTATGTCCCCGCCCTCGATTATTTTTTCTTTTTCGAGGTGGCGGCGGTTGCCCGCGCCAGAGACTGCTTCCCTCCCAAGACTTGGACCGCGCGTGGTGTCCGGTCTTACGTGCCGGATCGCCGTTCACTCGGATGACGCTAGGCTAGCTCACGATCCGGTGCTTTGTCACGATGAATCCGACAGATCGTTGCGCAATCGCGCCGAAAAAAGAACAATTCGATGCCGCGCTGCAGCAATTTCGAAATATTGAGTTCCACAATCATCTCACGGAATTTCGACCGCAGACACAGCAGTTTCTCCGGCTCGTTTCGCGGCAAAGAGCACTCAAGTTCGCGCGAAGCGCGAAACTTAACGTCATGCTCGTCTACATTTTGTGCTTGCTATGATCTTCGGCAGGCGCCGGATGCTGCGCGCCCATGCCCTCGACGTTGATGGTGACCTCGACCTTGCCGGCTTTCTCGAAAGTCAGCACCGTCTTGAGGCGGTCGCCTTCCTTGAGCGGCGCTTTCAGGCCCATCAGCATCAGGTGGTAGCCGCCGGGCACAAAGGCGACGGTCTTGCCCGGCTCGATGGTTACGCCGTTAGGCTGTGGCCGCATCGTCATCACACCGTCCTTGGTCGCCATTTCGTGGATCTCGACGTGGCTGGCCACAGCAGCTGTCGCGGCGATCAGCCGGTCCGGCGCGCTGCCTTTATTGGTGATGGTCAAATAGCCGCCGCCGACCTTGGCGCCGCCCGGCGTGGCGCGGCTCCAGGGATGGCCGATGGTGAGGTCACCGGCCTTGAATTCATGCGCGGCCGCGAGGCTGGGGGCTATGACAAGCAGCGTGAGGGTGAGGGCGATTTTTGCAAACATGATGTGTCCTTCTATTGTGAAGTTGCTGCTTTGGCTCAGAATTGCAAGCGCGCCTGCGCGTACCGGACAACTTGATCGATCACCAGCACGACGAGAAGCGAAGCGCCTGCGAGCGGAAAGATAAGCCCAAGGCCGAAAACGATGAACGCTATAGCCTTCAGATTGAGAGGAGATATAGCGCGTGGCGCGGCGAGTTGACCTTTGGGGCGCCGCCGCCACCACATATACGGCCCGGTAATCGATAGACCGATGACGCCGAGACAGGGAATCAGCATGAGAATCTGGTTGGCCAGTCCGAAATAATTGCCCATGTGAATCTGAACGCCGAGTTCGACTGCCTTGGCCACCCAGCCATAATCCGAAAATCGAATCTCACCCAGGACTCGTCCTGAATATTGGTCGACGTAAAGCGTGCGTTGGCTCTCCGGCTGGTCAGGATAAACGAACGCCGTGAAGACGCCCGTCGCTCCCTTCGGAAAGTTCAGGCGATATGGGTTCGTCATGCCTTCGCGCGCCAGAATTGCTGCGACCTGATCGACGCCGATCGATCGCGCGGGTGCCGGAAGCTGCGAGGACCCGGTCCCATGATGATCCGCGTGTAGATCAGAGTGAGGGATCGGCGCCTCGTTTACGGTCCACGGCCCAGCGTTTCCCGTGGCGTCTTTGACCGTCTCGCTCGATGGGCTGCTATGGCCTCTAAAGCTGGCGGGGTAGCCGATGTCTGCGAGGTTTGCACCACGGCGCAGCATATCCCCCCACAAGTTTGCCCAAGGCAAACCGGTTATGATCAGAAACATAATCAGAAGGGCAGTCCAAAGCCCGATGGTCGAGTGCAGGCTCTTCAAGAATCTTCGGCCGCTCGCATTCCATTTTGGCAGCAGTACATTGGGAAATTGCCAGCGCCCGCGCGGCCACCACAAGTAAAGGCCAGTCACGGTTAGAATGAATCCCCAGCAGGCAGCCAGTTCGACGATGCCGTCACCAAAATTTTCCAGCATGAGTGAGCCGTGGGCGACATCGGCAAAGCCGACCAGTGTGCTGGTATAAACGAACGACCCGAGGACGGCGCCGGTGCCAGGATCGACGTAGACACGGAACGGCTCGCCGGCCTGTGGCCGCACGAAAATCTCGGCGCTGCGGCCGACGGCGCGGGGCGTGTCGATCCGCGTAACGCGCCCTCCAGGATAAACGGCCATGACCGATTGCATTATCCGGCTGAGCGGGACGGATTGCGCTGCCGGCTGAACAAAGCGTTGCTGCGGGTACAGGGCGTCGTTGATCTCGTCATTGAACAGGTAAATCGCGCCGGTCACCGCGAGGATGAGCATGAAGGGCGCAACCACGATACCGGCGTAGAAATGCCAGTGCCAAACGGTGCGGTATAGAGCGCTCGATGAACTTTGCGTTTCTATTGTCATGCTTCCGAGGCAGCGCGGCGGCTCAATCCTTGTAACTGCAATAGATCGAGCTGCCGGGTACTGCTTCACCACTTTAGATTGTAGGAAAGATCGAAGCTCCTTGGAGCGCCGAGATAGACCTGTGTCGAACTGTATCCCGACCAGTCCGCATAGAATGCGTTCGTCAGGTTTCGTCCGCGCAGGCGCAACGTGCCCTTGCTGACCTCATAGGCAATCCAGGCGTCGAGAAGCGTGCGGCCTTGGACCTCGATCAGGTTTGTCGCGTCCGTGTAAAAAGAACTGACGTTGTGCACCACCACACCGACCGTCGCCGGAACGCTCTCGAGCCGATAGCTAGACGAGAGCGACAGAGTGCGCGCGGGAACGTTGATCGGACGGTTGCCTGACAGATCGCGTGTCGCGTTCCTGAGCGAGGTGTAATAGGCGTCGACCGCGGAAAAGGCGGGCGTCACGGTCCAGCGGTCGGTCACGGCTAGTGCGGCGTCGATTTCAAAGCCGCGAGATCGCTGACTGCCGCCTTGCACGGTTAGCGATGGGGTCACCGGATCGCGCGTTAGGATGTTGTCCTGATCGATTTGGTAGACTGCCGCTGTCGCCACGACGCGGCCGTTCCAAAGCGATGATTTCACGCCGGCTTCGACGGATCGGCCGGTGGAAAGCTCAAACTGGCTATTAGTCATGCTGCTGAGCAGCAACGTCGTAATTGGAATGGCGGCCTTCGTGTACTGAGCGTACACCGATGTTCCGTTCACGATTTCGTACACCGAACCGATACGCCATGTCGGGCTGTAGAACGCCTTGTCGAAAGTGGTGACGGCGCCGGTATTGAGATCGTCGATGCGGCGATTGAGAGCTATCCGCTCATAGCGCGCGCCGCCCACCACGATCCAAGCCGGGGTCAAATTGATTGCGTTTTCTGCGAAAGCCGCGGTGGTCTTGACGGTGCTAGCGAAGTTCTGCCGCGTCGAGAAATTGGCCGATGTATCTGCTGGAAAGTAGCCGCGCACCGGATCGAAGGGATTGACCGACGTAGCGGTGCCAAAGCGGCGCTGCGAACCGAAGATCGCGTCGATATATTCGAGCCCTGCGGTAAAGCGGTTTCTCAGCCCGCCCAACGGCCCGTCATAAGCCATTGCCGCGCGGTCCGACCAGAACTGATGGTCGTGCGTGATCTTGGTCGTCGAGCGGTCGAGTAGCCCGGTGCCCGCATTGTAAGTGAAATCTTCCGAGCTCGCCCAGTCCCGGTCTGCCTTGTAGAAATTGAGCTCGTTCTTAAAGGTCCAGTCGTTCGTGACCTTGTAGTCGGCGTTGCCCCGCAGCCAAAGCGCGTCCGATTTCATAAGCCCGTTATTGACGTTGTAATTTATGTTCCGCATGGAACGATCGATCACCATGCCGTTGGTCGTAGACACCAGCGAGGTTGCATCGTGCGCGATTGAGGCAGGGACCAGCGGGATGCCTTGATAGGGCGATCTGAAATCGTCATGAAAATAATTGACGGCTCCGGACAGTGTCAGCCGGTCCGTCGGGGCGAACAGTACGTTGTTGGTGATGGCATACTTCTCGGATTTCGTGTCGTTGACGTGTCCGTCAGACTTGGAATAGCTCACTGTCGAACGGACGGCTGCGGCCGATCCGATCGGGGCATTGACGCCGACGCCAGTCCGTAAGGTATTGAAGCTGCCGTAGCCCAAAAGACCTTCGGTGCTGGTTTGGCCCAGTTTAGGCTGCTTCGTCACGAGGTTGATCGTGCCGGCGAGCGCGCCGGTGCCGCTAACGACAGATGCAGGACCTTTGAGGATTTCGACGCGCTCGAAATTGAAGGTGTCGTAGTCGCGCGATGTAATCAATGGATCTGGCGAGCGCGTACCATCGACGGAATAGCCGGTCGCTCTTGAAAAACCGCGGATCGAGACGACGCCGGGCTCGCCGGGCAGGTTGCCTGAAACGACACCGGGTACGCTGTTATAGGTTTCGATCAGCGAGCGAAGGACCTTCTCCTCGATATCCTTCTGGGTGACGATGTTGACCGTTGCCGGCGTTTCGCGCGGAGTTAGTCCGAGCTTGCTCCCAGTCGTATTTTTTACATCCAGATTGGCATGCCCGTCATATTGGCCTTCGACGTCAATTGTGGGCAGCGCGACGGTCCCCGAGCCGGTGGAATTCTGGGCTAAGGCAGGGGTTAAAGCGGAAGTGGCAAGCAGAACGGAAATGCAGAGCGCACGCGAGCGAGACATAGAAAGTGTCCTTCCCAAAAAATGACGAACGACGGCACGGATTAACGCCGCGCCGAATGGTCACATTTTGGAAGGAGGGCCCTGGGCAAGCCTTGGATTGGAGGCGACGCCGCCGCGTGGGATTGCAGGCGTCAAAGAGACGACGTGTAGAAGTTTGCGTGGCGTCAGTTGTTCCGTGAGCACGTTGTCGAGCGTGAGCGGCGGCGCGGCCGCGGCGCCGCACAAAGTGCAGTGGTCGCAGGCTGAGGCGGGCGCCGGAACCTGGCCCGCCGGTGCTTGATCGGTTTGAGTGGCCGCATGCGGGGCGCTGGAGCAAATGATCGAGAACGGATCGACCGTCGATGCGACGGCCATCGGCGCGATACCCGACAGAATCGTGTGCAGGGCGATCGCGTAGATCGCCAGCACACTCAGAACCCGTTTCACGCCGCTGCGCATGCCGTTACCTAGCACCGCCGTCGAACACCTGTCACCGGCGATTTGTGGGCTATCCCCGTGGTCAGGGACTTGTCTTTTGGCGGCCAATCCGCTTTCACTCAAAGCCCATTACTCTCGAATCTCTCAAGGATTCCATGCGCCTGTCCCGCTATTTCATGCCGATCCTGCGCGAGCCGCCGCGCGAGGCCGAGATCGTGTCGCACCGGCTGATGCTGCGCGCCGGCATGATGCGGCAGGAGGCCGCGGGCATTTACGCTTTCCTGCCGCTGGGCCTGCGGGTGCTCAACAAAATCTGCACGATCGTGCGCGAGGAGCAGAACCGCTCCGGCGCCATCGAGTTGCTGATGCCGACGATGCAGTCGGCCGACCTGTGGCGCGAGAGCGGACGCTACGAGGCCTACGGCAAGGAGATGCTGCGCATCAAGGACCGCCATGAGCGCGACATGCTCTTTGGTCCTACGAACGAAGAGATGATCACCGAGATATTCCGCGCTTACGTGCGCTCGTACAAAGACTTGCCGCTTAATCTCTATCACATCCAGTGGAAATTCCGCGACGAGGTGCGGCCCCGTTTCGGTCTGATGCGCGGCCGAGAATTCCTGATGAAGGACGCGTACTCATTCGACGTCGATCAGGCCGGTGCCGAGCATTCCTACAACAAGATGTTTGTCGCTTACCTGCGCACTTTTGCTCGATTGGGATTGAAATCAATCCCAATGCGCGCGGAATCGGGGCCAATCGGGGGCAACCTGTCCCACGAGTTCATCATTCTCGCCGACACCGGCGAGTCTGAAGTGTTCTGTCATAAGGACTATCTCGATCTCGCCGTACCGGACGCGAATGTAAACTTCGACGACAAAGCCGGGTTACAGGGCATCGTCGATACCTGGACCGCGCAATACGCCGCGACCAGCGACATGCACGACAAGGACGCCTACGACAAAATCCCCACCGACAAACAAGTGTCGGCGCGCGGCATCGAGGTCGGCCACATTTTCTATTTCGGCACCAAATATTCCGAGCCGATGAAGGCGGTGGTCGCCACTGGCGCCGGCGGCGATGTGCCGGTGCATATGGGTTCCTACGGCATTGGGCCGAGCCGTCTGGTGGCCGCGATCATCGAAGCGTCGCATGACGACGCCGGCATCATCTGGCCGGAGGCAGTCGCGCCGTTCAAGGTGGCGATCCTCAACCTCAAGCAGGGCGACGCCGCGACCAATGGCGCCTGCGAGGAACTTTATCGCGGACTTTCCGCCAAGGGTATCGACGCGCTGTACGACGACACCGACAAAGGCGCGGGCGCCAAATTCGCCACCGCCGACCTGATCGGCCTGCCGTATCAGGTCATGGTCGGCCCGCGCGGGCTCGCCGAAGGCAAGGTCGAGGTCAAGAAGCGCGCCGACGGCAGCAAGGAACTCATGACGCCTGCCGCGGCGCTGGACCTGTTGTCGCGGTGATTTTGGCGTACCGGTCGCGCGAACGCAGATTTCCTGTGTGCTTCCAAGGACTTTGAACGCCAGACGTGGCATGAATCCGCCCGAATCGTGTGAGAATCCAGTCGCGGGAACGACTTCCCCGGGAAATAAACGTATCAATGACCGAGCCCAACGGGACGCGGCCCTTCTCGCCGTTTGAATGGATGCTGTCGCTGCGCTACCTGCGGGCGCGGCGCAAGGAAGGATTCATCTCGGTCATCGCCGGGTTCTCCTTCCTCGGCATCATGCTCGGCGTCGCCACCCTCATCATCGTCATGGCGGTGATGAACGGCTTCCGCAAAGAGCTGCTCGACAAAATTTTGGGCCTCAACGGCCATCTGCTGATCCAACCGCTGGAAAAGCCGCTGACCGATTGGGAAGAGGTTGCCGCCCGCATCAACGGCGTTAAAGGCATCAAGCTGGCGGCGCCCATCGTCGAGGGCCAGGCGCTGGCGTCGTCGCCCTTCAATGCCGGCGGCGTGCTCGTGCGCGGCATCCGGCTGATGGATCTGGAAAAGCTGCCCTCCGTCATCAACAACATCAAGCAGGGCTCGCTCGGCGGCTTCGACGACGCGCAAGGCGTCGCCATCGGCCGCAGGCTCGCCGATCAGTTGTCGCTGCGCTCCGGCGACAACATCACGCTGGTGGCGCCGAAGGGCGCGGTGACGCCGATGGGCACCACGCCGCGCATCAAGGTCTACAAGATCGCGGCGGTGTTCGAGATCGGCATGTCGGAATACGACAGCGCCATGGTCTTTATGCCGTTGAAGGAGGCGCAGGCTTATTTCAACCGCGCCGGCGACGTCACCGCGATCGAGATATATACCGACAACCCCGACCGGGTCGACCGCTACCGCAAAGACGTGCAGGAGGCAGCCCAGAGGCCGATCTTCCTGATCGACTGGCGCCAGCGCAACGCGACGTTCTTCAACGCGCTGCAGGTCGAGCGCAACGTCATGTTCCTCATTCTGACGCTGATCATTTTGGTCGCGGCGCTCAACATCGTGTCCGGCTTGATCATGCTGGTGAAGGACAAAGGCCAGGACATCGCGATTTTGCGCACCATGGGCGCGACACAAGGCGCGGTGATGCGCGTGTTCCTGATCACCGGCGCGGCAATAGGCGTCGTCGGCACCATTGCCGGCTTTGTGCTCGGCTTCGTCATCTGCCGGAATGTCGAGAGCATCCGGCAATTCCTGTCGTGGATGACCAGCACGGAGTTGTTTTCACCGGAGCTGTATTTCCTGTCACGCCTGCCGGCCGACATGGATGTCGGTGAGACCAGCGCAGTGGTGGTGATGGCGCTGGTGCTGTCGTTCTTGGCGACGCTCTATCCGTCCTGGCGCGCGGCGCGCCTCGATCCGGTGGAGGCGCTGCGTTATGAGTGACGTGATGGTCGAGGCGGGCGTCGACGAGACGCAAGAGCCGGAAGAAGTCCCGCTGCTGTTCCTGCATGAGGTCGAGCGCACCTATCAGCAGGGCGACGCCAAGCTGCACATCCTCAACGGCGCGGAACTCGCGATCTGGGCCGGGCAGTCGGTGGCGCTGGTGGGGCCGTCGGGCGCCGGCAAGTCGACGCTGCTGCATATCGCCGGCCTGCTCGAACATCCCGACCATGGCGACGTCTATATCGACGGCCGCGCCAC
>JANMSZ010000039.1:0-2353 GCA_031389925.1 Hyphomicrobiales bacterium
ATCGCGCGGCCGATATTGCGCCCCGCCCCGGTGACGATGGCGACCTTGCCGCTGAGTTCGTTGCTGCCAGCCATGATTTCCTAACCGCGCAGCGACGAAAGGTCGATGCGCGCGTTGTAGAGCGTCGCCAACAGCTTCAACGTCGCATCGCTCTGCGCCGCGGTCCAGCCGCCATGCCGGGCGTTGTGCGTGAATTTGTCCGCTACGTCCTGCCGGGTCAGCGGCTCCTGCGCGCCGCCGCGCAGGTAGGGTTGGCGTTCCTCGACCACGCTGCCGTCCGTCAGGGTCGCCCGGATGTGGCCGGTATAGTTGCTCGGATAGGGATTTTGCGGGTCGATCACGAACTTCACTTTTGCCGCAAGCGCGAGCACTTTGGCGTCGCGGATCGCGGTTTCCGTGAAGGCGCCGAGCCCGACGCCGCCATGGACAAAACCGGTCGCCAGCAGATATGGCACCGCAAACTTGGCGGCATAGCCGTTGCGCGGTCGTTGCTTGTCGGCGAGCGGCTCCCACAGCCGGTGCACCGTCCCCTCCGCGACCTCGCAGACGATCTCGCTGATGGCTTCAGCCTGGATGCCGCGCGCGGCCAGCCGGCGCGCGCAATCGATATAGGGCTGCGCCATCGTCCCGCAGGGATAGGGCTTGAACGCCAGCGTATCCGTGACCCAGCGCGTGCCGAAATCGCCCGTCAGGGCGCCGTAGTCGCCCTGTGCGGTATGCGCAAAGCCATGAAACAGCCCGTGGACGCCCTCGAACACCGTGCGCGGACCGACAAAGCCCTGTCGCGCCAACAGCGCCGCTCGGATGCCCGATTGGGCCGCCCAGCCCGCATGCAGCCGCTTGGTCCAGGCGCCCTCGGCGAGATACTCGATGATGCCACCCGCCATGCTGCCGGCGATGCCAAGCGCATCCACGATCTGCCGGGCATTGAGGCCGAGCGCGGCGCCGACACCGGCCGCCGCTCCCATCGCGCCAAAGACCGCGGTCGGATGAAAACCGGCCTTGTGCACGGCCTTCGGCGCCACGAGACTCAGCCGGCACAGCACCTCGGTGCCGACGGCAATCCCTGTCAGCGCCATGCGCCCGTCCGGATTGTGCCGCTCGCAGGCCGCCAGAACCGCCGGCACGATCACCGCGCCGGCATGCACCGGACCGCCCTCAAAAGTGTCGTCGAAATCCTCGCCATGCGCCGCGGTGCCGTTGACGAAGGCGGCACCGGAGGCCGTCAGCGTGCGCTTATGACCGATAACCGTGCACGGCCCGTCATCGTCGCAGCCCCCAAGCGCGCTTGCGATATAGTCCTCGTTGCGCGCGGTGACGCAGAGGCCGACAACATCGATGAGCAGATCCTCGCATTTGCGCGTGGTCGCTGCGGGCAGCCCGCCCGCCTGCAATGCGACGATCTTCCCGGCCAGCGTTTCGGCGACGGAAATCTTTGGCAGCCCGAATGTCATTGCGGATCAGACGCGGAAGATCTTGGTGTAGCGCGCCTTGATCGCGTCGCTCTCTTTCTCCACCGCAGCGGCGTCATCCTTCATGGTCTTGATATCCTTGAAAGGCTTGCGTCCCGGCTTCTCCCGGGCCTGCGGATGCACCGAGCGCAGGCCGCCGAAATCGACAATGAGCTGCTGGGCGTCGAGACTGAAGCAGAACGACTGAAACAGCTTCGCCGCATTCGGATGAGGCGAGGCCTTGAAGACACCGTTCGGACCGATGATCAGCGGCGATCCTTCGCTGGCATAGACCGGCTCGACCGAACGGCCGGCCTCCTTCATCTGAAAAACATTGTATTCGTTGCCATCGGCCATGACGGCGCGTTCGCCGAGATCGAGCTTCTTGGGCGGATCGGCCGACGACTGCACCTGCATGATGTTCTGTTTGGCGAGTTGCTCGAAATACGTCCAGCCGAGATCGCGCTGCATCTGGTAGGTCGCGGTCATGATGGTGCCGCTGTAGCCGGGATGCGCCTTGACGATCTTGCCCTTCCATTTGGGGTCGAGCAGATCGGCAAAACTCTTCGGCGCTTCTTCCGCCTTCACCAGATTGCGGTTGTAGGCGATGATGCTGAGCCAGACGCGCCAACTCGCGAACTGGCCGTCGACATCCCGGTGTTCGGCCGGATATGTCGCGACATCCTCGGGCACGTAAGGCAACAGGACGCCGTCCCGCTTCCAGACGATGAAATGCGCGGCATCCGCCGAATTCACCACATCGACCGCGCGGATGTTGCTGGCATATTCCTGGCCGATGCGCTGGAACACCCGCTCGGCGCCGGTGCGCTCGACACGAACCGCAATGCCCGGATATTTCGTCTCGAAAGCCCTGGCCAGCTTCTCCGCGACCGGCAGATCGG
>JANMSZ010000065.1:0-8082 GCA_031389925.1 Hyphomicrobiales bacterium
CTTCGGCGCCGTCGGGCCCGCGCACGATCACCGCGTCGCCGCGGCTGAAGGCGCCTTCGACCTTGATCACGCCCGCGGGCAACAGACTGCGGCCGATGCGCAACGCCTTCACCGCGCCGTCGTCGATCGTCAGCGCGCCGCGCGGCTCGAGCGAACCGGCAATCCACTTCTTGCGCGCCGTCACCGGATTGGCGGGCGTCAAAAACCAAGTGCAGGCCGCGCCATCGACGATCGCGCGCAGCGGATGCGGCACGCGGCCGGACGCGATCACCATATGCGTGCCGGCGGTGGTGGCGATCTTGCCGGCTTCGATCTTGGTCAGCATGCCGCCGCGCGAGGTCTCCGACTCGGAGACGCCGGCCATCGCCTCGATCTCCGGCGTGATGCGCTCTACCACCGGCACCAGCTTCGCGCCGCTTTGCGACGGCGGCTTGTCGTAGAGCCCGTCGACGTCGGACAGCAGCACCAGCAGATCGGCGCTCATCATGGTGGCGACGCGCGCGGCGAGGCGGTCGTTGTCGCCGTAACGGATCTCGGTGGTGGCGACGGTGTCGTTCTCGTTGATCACCGGCACCGAGCGCCATTCCAAAAGCTTGTCGATGGTCGAGCGCGCGTTGAGATAACGCCGGCGCTCCTCGGTATCGCCCAGCGTCAGCAGCACCTGGCCGGCGGCGATGCCGTGCGCGCTCAGACTTTCCGACCACGACCGCGCCAGCGCGATCTGGCCGACGGCGGCGGCGGCCTGCGCTTCCTCGAGCTTGAGCGCGCCCGCGGGCAGCTTCATCACCGCGCGCGCCAGTGCGATCGCGCCCGACGACACCACCAGCACGTCGCGCTTATCTTTATGCAGCGCGGCGATGTCGGCGGCGAGCGTGGCCAGCCACTCAGCTTTAAGCCCGCCGGCCGACTGATCGACCAGCAGCGATGAGCCGACCTTGACGACGATGCGGCGGAAATCCTTGAGCGACGGCGTTTTGAGCATGATCCCGGCGGACTGTTGATGGCGCCGGGTGTGTAGCACGGGTTTTCATGCGCCGTCATCAACCCCGATCTTTCTCCTCCGGCGGCTTTATATGACGAAACGTCACCAGCAATGACACGTCGTAGACGATCTTGAGGACGCCGCAGATCACCAGCGGGAGGCCTGAGAACGGCATCGCCAGCAAAGCGCCCGCCAGCGCCGGGCTGATGGCCGAGGCCAGACTGCGCGGCACGGCCGTCACGCTCGCGGCCGCCGGCCGCTCGGCGGGCGTCACGACCGCCATCACATAGGACGTGCGCGTCGGCACATCCATCTGCGACAGAGCCGAGCGAACCAAGAGCAATGTGAGAACGACGGTGAGGTTCGACGAAACCGCCGCGACGATCAGGCACAGACTCGACGGGATGTGCGTGAACACCATGGTGTTGACGAGACCGAAGCGCTTCGCCAGCCGCACGGCAACCGGATAAGAGAAAGCCGTGAGAACGTTTGACCAGAAGAAAAACAGACTGGCTTGCGCCAGCGAAAGGTCAAACCGTTCGAACAGCCACAAGGCGACCAGCGACTGCACGGCGAAGCCGCCGGCGAATGCATCGAGGCTGAACAAAGCCGCGAGTCTGTAGACGATGCCTTTCGAGGGTCCCAGCGCCGTGGCGCGCGGCGCCGTGTCGTGGGTTTCCGTGCGCGGCAGACGCTGATAGAGGCCGATGCTCACCAGCCCAAGTCCGGCATAGAAATAGAACATCGCCTTGAGCGCGCCGATCTTGTCGACGCCGAGCAGGATCAAGCCGTCCGGCGTCGCCGCGGCCAGAGCGCCGACCGCGGTCGCGATGGCGGCGATCAAACTGTAATGCGCGAAAATACGGGTGCGGTCCTGGTCGGCCGCGCCGTGGGCCAGCATGGCGTGTTCCAGCGGCACGAACATGCCGATGTCCCCAGTCGATGGATTCATCGTGCCGAGAAAAACGATCAGCAGAACAAAGGCAAAGGCTTCAAAACTCGGCAGCGCGAGGCCGGTCAACGCCATCGCCAAGGCGCTGATCAAAAGAAGCCTGCGCAGATCGTGGTGGCGCGCGAGAAACCCGACCGCCAATGTCATGCCCGCCGATCCCAGAAGGGCTGCGGCGGCGACCAATCCGATCTGAAAGGGACTGTAGCCAATCTCGGACAGGTAGGCCGGCAAGATGATGACGGCGAAGCCGTCAGCAAACCCGCGCGCCGCGCGTGCCGCGTAAAGATAGAAAATATCCCTTCGTGGCTTCACGCTTTCAGTTTCCAAGCTAAGCGTCGTCACGGGTTGGTCCCTCTTGCGCAAGGGCAGGGGAGGCAACGCATGCGATGGCGGACGCGGCAAGCGCGGCAAAAACCGGTCTATTTGATGAGGGAATCGAAGGCCCGTTTTCATCCATGCGCAATCCCCTCGACAATGCGAGTGTTGCGCAGAGCTTGGACGCGCACGACCGTCTAATGGGGAGTCTGCAGGTCCCCAACGCAGGAAACCTAATGCTCAAAGGAATTCAGCGCAAGTAGGCGCGTGCGCCTCATCGCGCGCCCTACTCACCCGCCCGATTTGACGATCCGCGGGCGCGGCAGGGGGGCGGATTTCGCCGCCTTCGCGGCGAGCGAATTCTGGAAGTCCTTGAGAATGCCGGCGCTGAGGTCGCCGCCGGGAATCGGCCGGCCGAAGAAGAAGCCTTGCACCTGATCGGCGTCGGCGCCGTCGAGAAATTTCACCTGCTGCGCGGTCTCGACGCCTTCGACGGTCACCCGCATGTCCAGTTCGCGCCCGAGCGCGATGATCGTCTTCACCACCGTCTCGGCGTCGCGGCCCGAGGTGTCGAGGCCCTGCATGAAGCTGCGGTCGATCTTGATCTTGTCGAACGGGAAGCGCCACAGATAGCTCAGGCTCGAATAGCCGGTGCCAAAATCGTCCATGACGATGGCCACACCCATGGCTTTGATCGCCTGCAGTTCCTTCATGATCTCGTCGCTGTTGCCGAGCAGCAGCGTTTCGGTGATCTCGAGCTCGAGCCGGTGCGGCGCCAGGCCGGTCTCCTTGAGCGTGCTTGCGACCATGGCGCTGACGTTGCCGCCCTCGAATTGCGCCGGCGACAAATTGACCGCGACCGTCAGGTCGTCCGGCCAGGTCACGGCGGCTTTGCAAGCCTCTTTCAACACCCAGGCGCCGATCTTTTCGATCAGTCTCATTTCTTCCGCAACCGGAATGAAGGTCATTGGCGGGATCAAGGTCCCGTCCTTCGCTGGCAAGCGTATCAGCGCTTCGAAGCCGATGAGCTTGTGGCCCGATATTTCGTAGACGGGCTGATAGTGCAGGACGAAGGTATTGTGAAAGACCGCGTCGCGGATCGCCTTCTCTAGCTCGACACGGAGCTGCAGCGTCGCGTCCATCTCGGGCAGGAAGAAGCGGATGCAATTGCGGCCGTCGGACTTGGCCTTGTAGAGCGCCAGATCGGCGCTCTTCAACAGCCGTTCCGAATTGGTCCCGTCCAGCGGCGCCAGCGCAACGCCCACGCTGATCCCGGCAAGGATCTCCTGCTCCTCGAGCTGCATCGGCGCCGCGACCGAGTCGATGAGGCGTTTTGCGAAATCTTCCGCCTGCGCCTTGTCGGCGATGCTGGTCTGAACCACGACGAACTCGTCACCGCCGATCCGCGCGACGATATCGTCGGGACGGGTGACCGCGCGCAGCCGTTCGGCGATCGTCTTGAGCAGGAAATCGCCGCCGTCGTGCCCAAGGGCGTCATTGACATCCTTGAAATTGTCGACGTCGATGAAGTGCGCGGCGAGGCTACCGCCCCGCAACGTGAGCGCGGTCAGCGCGGCGCCCAATTTATCGATGAGCTGGCTCCGATTGGACAGGCCGGTCAGCGCGTCGTGATGCGCGAGGTAGCGGATGCGCCGGTCCGCCTGCTGCTTTTCCTTGCTGCGGCGGTACCAAGCGACGGTCGGGATGCCGACGGCAGCACCCGTGAGCAGGCAAAGCGCCAAAGCCGCCAGCAAGAAGGCATTGCGGAAATGCGTGCGCTGTTCGGTCAAGTCGACATAGGCCGCGACGATCGCCTGCGGACGCCCGTCGACGAGGACCGGGAGATAGGCTTCCGAATAATACTGCGGGCGGACCGGCGGCGTGCCTTCCTTCACCGAGATGATCGGCCGGCGCAACTTGGAGGCCAGCGCCGCGGCGTCGCTGTGCACCGCGCCGCCGATGCTGGAGATTTTCGAGCCGTCGGACGTGAGTTGCACGTTGCCGTATAAATTGATGATTTCGAATCCGAAGACGGTCCGGATCTGCTGGGTGCGAATGAGGAACGCCATGCTCTCGGCGGACGGCTGTTCGCCATCGGCGATCTCTTCGATATCCGTAACATTTTCGGCGACGTATCTCGCCCAGCTTTCAGCGGATGTGGTCGCATCCCAGTAGAGCAAATAGTCGACGGTCGTTTTGAGAACCACGCCGACGCCGAACACAACAAGGATCAGCACCGAGCCGATAACGGCGAGCTTCTTGATGGTCGCGATTGGATTGCGCATGGCCATCATCTAAACGCCCGTTGCGTATCCAAATGATGAGTCAGATCAAAACTGGCCGACACGTTGTCGACATGGAAAACATCCGACTAACAAATTTGTTCGGATGATGCGCGTCGCCGGTATCCGCTTACATCGCGTGGTACTGAGATATGGAGCGAAGTTCCCGCCTACGTATTGGCCCGTAGTCGAGCGCAGCGCGCGAGAGTCAGGGCGTGACGGAGGATTAAGGTAGTCGATGGTACGACGTCAGTGGGCCTGGCACTGCGAAGACCCAAGCACCGACGGAGAAGATCATGACCCAGCGATCATCGACGATCGCGATCGCCGCCGTGATCGCCGGACTATTGGCGGGCACCTTTGCCGCGCACGGTCAAGCGCAAGAAACGATCAAGATCGGCACCGCGATTTCGCTGACCGGCCCGAATGCGCCGGGTGCGGGCATCACGACGCTGCCCAATTACCGGCTTTGGGTCAAAGAGGTGAATGCCGGCGGCGGCATCATGCTCAAGAGCGCCGGCAAGCGCGTGCCGGTCGAGCTGATCGAATACGACGATCACAGCAATGTCGACAACGCCGTGGCGGCGACCGAACGGCTGATCGCGCAGGACAAAGTCGACTTCATTCTGCCGCCGTGGGGCACCGGGCTCAATTTGGCCGTGGGGCCGCTGCTGCATCGCGCCGGCTATCCGCATCTGGCCGCGACCGCGCTGAGCGACATGGCGCCCGAACTCGTCAAGCGCTGGCCGAACAGTTTCTGGTTGCTCGGCACCATGACCGGCGCCGTGCAAGGCTACGTGGCGACGATCGCCAAGCTGCGCGACGAAGGCAAGATCGGCAATACCGTGGCCATGGTGAGCGTGGCCGACCAGTTCGGCATCGGGCTGGCGAAAGCGGCGCGTCGCGCGTTCAAGAAAGCCGGCTTCGAACTCGTCTATGACCGATCGTACACGGTCGAATTGCGGAACATGAGCGCGATCATGACCGAGGTGAAGGAGATCAAGCCGGATTCGTTCGTCGCCTTCAGCTATCCGCCCGATACGATCATGATCACCGAGCAGGCGCGCGCGCTGAGCTTCAACCCTAAGGTTTTCTATACCGCGGTGGGCACAGCATTCCCGGTCTACAAAAAACGGTTCGGCGCCGACGTCGAGGGCGTGATGGGCATCGGCGGATGGAATGCGAATTCGCCGGCGAGCAAGGACTACTTCAAACGTCACCTGGCGATGACGGGCCAGGAACCGGACCGTTGGGCAAGCCCGATCACCTATGCGTCGCTGCAGATGCTGCAGCAGGCGATCGAGCGTGTCGGCAAGGTCGATCGCGCGGCGGTGATCAAGGAACTACAGTCGGGAACGTTCGAGACCATCCTCGGCCAGGTCAAGCTGGACAACAACATCTACCGGGAAACCTGGTGGGTCGGGCAATGGCAGAACGGCGAATTCTACGGCATCGCGCCGAACACGCTGCCCGGCGCAGCGCCGGTCTGGTTCCCGAAACCGGCCTGGCACGTCGGGCAATAGACGGCGGCGACGAATCCATTCATCGACGGAGACGATCATGAAGAAACGATCATCGGCCCTTGCAATTGTTGCCGCGATTGCCGGACTATTCGCGGGCGCGTTCGCCGCGCAGGCGCAGGAAACGATCAAGATCGGATATGCGATTTCGTTGACCGGTCCGGGTTCGCTGGGGGCAAGAATCACGCTGCTCACCCACTACCGCCTTTGGGTCAAGGAGGTAAATGCCGCCGGCGGCATCATGCTGAGCAGCATCGGCAAACGTGTGCCGATCGAGGTTATCGAATATGACGATCACAGCAAGCTCGATGACGCCGTGAAGGCCGTGGAGCGGCTGATCACGGAGGACAAGGTCGATTTCATTCTGGCGCCGTGGGGCACGGGATTAAATCTGGCGGTGGCGCCGCTCTTGAACCAGGGCGGCTATCCCGATCTGGTGGTGACGTCGACAAGCGACAATGCGCCGGAATTCGCAAAACGTTGGCCGAACAGTTTCTGGTTTCTCGGCACGGCGACCGGCGCGGCCCGCGAGTTTGTTGCGACGATCGACAAGCTGCGTGCGGATGGAAAAATCGGCAACACGGTCGCCATGCTGAGCGTGGCGGATCAATTCGGCATCGGGCTCGCAAGGACAGCGCGCCGGCTCCTCAAGAAGAGCGGCTTCGACGTTGTCTATGATCGGTCGTATCCCGTCGACGCGCACAGCATGCGCACGATCATAACCGAGGTGAAGCAACTCAATCCGGATATCTTTGTCGCGTTCAGTTATCCGCCCGACACGATGGCGATCACCGAGCAAGCCCGTGCGTCGAGCTTCAATCCTAAGATTTTCTACACCGCGATCGGGACCGCGTTCCCGATGTACAAACAACGCTTCGGCGCCGACACCGAAGGCGTGATGGGGATCGGCGGCTGGAACGCGGACGCTCCCGGGAGCAAAGACTACTTCAAGCGGCACGTCGCCGAGACCGGACTGGAGCCGGATCGATGGGCGAGCCCCATCACCTATGCGTCGCTGCAGATGCTGCAGCAGGCGATCGAGCGTGTCGGCAAAATCGACCGGGCCGCTGTGATCAAGGAACTGCAGACGGGCACATTCGAGACCATTGTCGGGCCGATCAAGCTGCGGGACAACCTGTATACGGAGATGTGGTACGTCGGGCAGTGGCAGGACGGCGAATTTCACGGCATCGCACCTGCCACGCTGCCCGGCGCCAAACCGGTCACGTTTCCGAAACCGGCGTGGCACGTCGGGCAATAGGCGGCTCCTCGGGCAGCGCGCGGTCGGCCACCGGCCTATCCCCCGCGCGGCACGCCGGCCGACGCGCCGCGACGGTACCCATTGCGACGCCGCCTCAAGCTGCGGCTGTTTAAGAACCTATTTACCACGATCTGCGACCGTCCCGCAGGGACTATCGGGGTTCGGAATTCAAAATGCCCAAAGGGCTGTTGAAGCAATTTTGGGCAACCAAGGCCCCGGCGGCACGCGTGGCGCAGAGCACTGCAACGCCATTTAGCCAGCGCGGATTTCTTCACCTCGGCGTCAGCACCAAATTGCAATGGGCTTTCGGCGCCGTCGCCGGACTGACATTGCTCGCCGCCGCGGTCGGCTTGCTGTCGTTCTCGACGATCGAAGGCGGACTGCAGCGCGTCGTCACGGTGCAGATGCCGGCGATGACCAACGCCATGCAACTGTCGGTGATCACCGGCAATATTTCAGCCGCCGCCGCGCGCTTCATCAGCGCCAAGACCGAGGAAGACCGTAAAGAGACGCTCGACCTGATTGCGAAAAAGCGCACCGAGCTCGCCTCCGGCATCGGCAAGGCGCAGCAGATGATCGGCGAAGGCCCGTCGCTCACCAAAGTGATCGGCCTATCGCATTATCTCGATGCCAATCTGGCGGCGCTCGAGGAAGCGATCTCGCAGCGCACTGGGTTGCGCAGCCAGATCGAGGACACGCTCGAGATGCTGCATCAGACTCACGCGCAGGTCATCGACGAACTGGCCCGCGTGCCTAATCCGGCGCAGGCG
>JANMSZ010000155.1:0-4512 GCA_031389925.1 Hyphomicrobiales bacterium
TTATCGGCGAGCTGGATGGTGATGACCGCGTGGCTGTTGTGCGCGGCCTTCGCTCTGTTCGCGCTGTCGCAGGCGCCGCTGGCCGGCAGCCTGCCGGGTGCCGTCGGCATCGGCATGGTCTTGGGCGGCATCAGCGGCAACTGTATCGACCTGCTGCAGCGGCGCGGCGTCGTCGATTTCATCGCCATCGGTCCCTGGCCGATCTTCAATCTGGCCGACGCGGCGATCGTGGGCGGCCTGGCGCTCACGATCCTGGCTTTGGTGTAGACATGCAGCCGATTTTGTTCGCCTGGCGCGGTTATGTCATTCATGCCTATCCGGCGATGTTGTATTGCGCGCTGCTGACCTCGACGTTTCTCACCGCCTATGTCGGGCAGTCCTTCGGCTTGAACGCCGACAAGGTCGCCTTCGCCGCCGTCGTGCTGGTGATCCCGGCGTTGCCCGGCACGCGGCTGCTCTACGTCGCGATGCACTGGGACATTTTCCGCAACGACCTGCGCCGCATCTGGAATCGCTCGGAAGGTGGCATGACGGTCTATGGCGGACTGATCGCCTCGCTGCTCTTTTCGGTGCCGCTGCTGTGGGCGCTTGATTTGCCGTTCTTGAAGTTTTGGGACGCGGCGACGATCGGCATGCTGTGCGGCAGCATCGTCGCCAAGTCCGGATGCTTCCTGCAGGGCTGCTGCTCGGGACGCCCGACCGAGAGCTGGTGCGGCTTGCATCTTCCCGATCACCGCGGCGTCCGGCTGCGCCGTGTGCCGATTCAATTGTTCGAAATGGCGTGGGCTGCATTTCTTTTAGTGGCGATGCTGCTGTGGCGCGACCGCGCGCCGTTTCCCGGCGCGATCTTTTTCGGCGGTATCGGCACCTACGCCGCCGGGCGTTTCTTTCTGCAGAAATATCGCGACGATCACCACGGCAAGAACGAAACCGGCATCCTGCAAGGCGTGTCCGTCATCTTAGTTTCGCTGGCAATGATCGGCACGCTCTGGGTGTGGTTTCGCTAAGCTACACGCCGTTTGACATTGCCCTCTCCGGCAGTAGCATGATGCCTTGCCCGCGCGGGTAAGGCGGGCGTGGGGGTGCGTCATGAGTACGTCGTTGCTGGTATTGCTGCCGGTCGCGTTGTTGTTCATCGTCTCCGGCCTTTGTTTCGTCGGCTGTGGTTTGAACACGATGGGGACCGGATTTGACCCCGATAATCCTAATCCCAAGCCTGACCCCGTACCTTTCACCAAATACAGCGACACCGACGTCATCGGTAATCCGAACTGCGTCGCCTATTGGCCCTTGAGCGAGCCTTCGCCCCCGGACGGCAGCGTAAAGCTGACAGCCGATGACGCCGTGGGCACGAATGACGGTGAGTACAAACATAAAGGCAACGCGGTGGGCCTGTTTCCCTGTCCCGATTTTACTGTCGATCCCGCCGGTCCTATCGATTCCGCCATGGCGCTGGGCATTTTAACGCTTGGCGTGAACGGTATCGTGCCAGGCGACACCAACCCGCCCTACGATGATCCGAATGCGCTCACCAACGCGATGACGGTGGACGGCGGGTTTGTTAACGTGCCCGCCAACAGCGTCACCAATCCGCCCGTGTTCACGGTCGAATTTTGGGCACGTCCCGAATGGAATCCGGCAACGGCAAAGGCCGCCTACCGAGCGGTCGTCGACTCGCGCGACCAAGGCGGTGGGCAGTTTTTTGGCTTTGTCGTATGGGTGAACCAAAAGGGTCTCTGGGAAGCCCAACTCGGCGGCACCGGCGCCGGCAACTACGTTATCGTGCCTGGCCCGGCGGCGAAGTTCGACACCACGCACGTGGTCCTGACGTGCGACGGCACCACGGCGACTCTTTACATCAACGGTGCGCCGGCTCCGGCCAACTCGTTGCCCACGGGATCGTTCGCTCCCAATACCACGAAGCCTTTGGCGATCGGTGTGGGGGCGCCGTATCTGCCGGAACGCACTCAGCCCTCCGACAACAATTTCTTTCCGTTGTTTCCGTTCAACGGAACGATACAGTGTGTTGCGATCTACAACGCCGTTCTTTCGGATACGGAGATCAAGACTCATTTCGATCATGGAAGCGGGAAACCAGACCCGGCGGGCTGAGATGACGACTCGCGCGCTCGACGCGCCACAATTTGAGTACGTCGGGCCGGCCGCGGCGGTCGACACGCGCACAGCATGCCACTATGTCCGTTGCGCGCCGGGCGAGGTGATCGCCGACGTGCGGCCCGGCGACATCATTCTGATCCGCGGACCGGGCTGGCTGGGGTGGCTTATCCGACTTGGGGCTCGGATCCGTTATCGCAACGACGATCTTCGCTACGCGCATTGGAGTCACGCCGCGATGGTTCTCGCTGCCAACGGCCATCTGGTCGAGGTGCATGCGCTTGGCGTCGGCATTTGCGGTATCGAGAAATTCCGCGCCAACGAATTCCACTATGTCCGTCTCGATCTGTCCGACCGCGATCGGGCGCTGGCAGCCCGCTACGGCCGTTCCTGCGTCGGGCAACGCTACGGCGTATCCAGCTTTCTTCTGTTTTGTCTGTCGCTTGCGCTCGGTGACCGCTTCCACGTGCCGGACTGGGGCCAGCAGGGCTGCGTCGCGCTCATCGTGCGCGCCTTGCAGCGTGCCGGCGTCGCCTTCGACCGTGCGCCGTCCGATATGATGCCGGCCGATCTTGCCAAACGCTTCGGCGTTTTGCCCTGACCGATCGCGAAGTATCGGTGGCAATCTTTCGATCACCGCATCTTTATCGGTGCCGTCGCGGTCTGGCTCTCGTGGATGGGCGCCTGATTGACATCACAAGGTATGGTAGTAACGTAGCCGTTGCTCGCATGAGGTGTGAATTTCGTTGCAGGCGAAATTACCGGCTGTGAGGGGGTATGTCATGAGTACGTCGTTGCTGGCTTTGGTGCCGGTTGCATTGTTGTTCATCGTCTCCGGCCTTTGCTTCGTCGGTTGTATTCTGAACACGGAGGGGTACGGCGTTGGTGATGAGAAGCCCAAGCCGTTCACGACCTACACCAACGACGACATCCTCGCCAATCCGGACTGCATCGCCTACTGGCCGCTCAACGATTCGACGATGCAGACCACCGCGATCGACGCCGCCGGCAAGGCCAAAGGTGACCCGCACAACGGCGAGTATAAGAGCAAGGACACCCACCCGACGCTGTTTCCCTGTCCGGCCTTCACGGTCGATCCAGCCGGCCCCCTCGATTCCGCTTTTGCACCGGGGGATTTGACGATCGGCGCGCCAGGCATCGTGCCGGGCGACACCAATTCGCCCTTCAATGATCCGAACGCGCCCACCTCCGCGATGAATGCGAACGGTGGTTTCGTCACCGTACCCGCCAACAGCGTCGTCAATCCAGGCACGTTCACGGTCGAATGTTGGGTTCGTCCCGAATGGGACGTAACGGCGTCGCCCGCCTACCGAACGATTATCGATTCACGCAATCAAGGCGGCGGGCTGTTTTTTGGCTTCGTCATCTTTGTGAACCAAGGCGGCGAGTGGGAAGCCCAGCTCGGCGGTACCGGCGCCGGCAACTTCGCGATCGTGCCCGGCGGTTCGGCGGCGCTGTCCGCCGCGAGCCATGTGGTGCTTACATGCGACGGCACCAAGGCGGCGCTTTTCATCAATGGCGCGGAGGCTGGAAGCGCCTCGTTGCCTGGAGGATCGTCGTTCGCCCCCAATACCGCGGCGCCTTTGGTCATTGGCGTGGGGGCGCCGTACCTGCCGGAACGCACCCAGCCGTCCGACAACAATTTCTTTCCGTTACTGCCGTTCAATGGAACGATCCAGTGCGTTGCGATCTACAACGTCGTGCTCGACGCTTCGGTGATCGAGACCCATTTCAACCACGGCAGCGGGAAACCGGACCCGGCGGGCTGACCAATCGCGCCGTATCGGCGGCAAAATCGTCAGCGTTAATGCTTCGTAAACCGCAAAGCGTCAGGAATTGCAGTGCCATCCTCTGGCACGGGGACTCTTTATGGTTTCGCGCGCTCAACGCACGCCGTTCGGCGAATGGTGGTGGACTGTCGACCGCCTGACGCTCGGCGCCATCGGCGCGCTGATGCTCACCGGGGTGGTGCTGTCGCTGGCGGCGAGCCCGCCGGTCGCCGGTAGGCTCGGGCTCGAGCCGTTCTATTTCGTCAACCGCCACATCCTGTTTCTCTTCCCCTCGATCGCCATCATGCTGGCGGTGTCGTTTCTCTCGCCGCATCAAATCCGCCGGCTGTCGATGATCGTGTTCGCCATCAGCCTGGTCCTGGTGGCGGCGACGCCGCATTTCGGCGCCGAGATCAAGGGCGCCAAGCGCTGGCTGATCTTGTTCGGCGTCAACCTCCAACCGTCCGAATTCCTCAAGCCCGCTTTCGTCATTCTGATCGCCTGGCTGTTCGGCGAATCCGCCAAGCGTCCCGACATGCCGGCCAACGCCATCGCCTTTGCGATGCTGCTGCTGGTGGTAGCACTCCTCGTCGTGCAGCCGGACATC
>JANMSZ010000164.1:0-8145 GCA_031389925.1 Hyphomicrobiales bacterium
ATGAAGACGTCGTGCTCGGCGATGTTACCTGCCGCGCCGGCACCGGGCTCACCGGCAGCGAGGCGACGCAGAAGCTGGGGCTTTCTGTCGACAGCTCGGAACTGTCGGGCGCACTCAATGATGACTCGCTCAACGAGGATGATCTTGCCGCCGGGCGTTACGACGCGGCCGCGGTCGAACTCTGGCTGGTGGATTGGAGCGAGCCGTCGCTTTGCGTGCTGCTTGCCAAAGGCCTGATCGGCGAGGTGAAGCGCGAGGGCGCCGCCTTCACGGCCGAAGTGCGCGGTGTCAGCGACCGGCTCAATCAGGATAGCGGACGGCTTTATACCGCGACCTGTTCGGCCGATCTGGGCGATGCGCGTTGCGGCGTCAACCTGAGCAATCCCGGCTATCGCGGCACCGGCACGGTGACGACGCTGTTGGGCACGTCGAGTTTCGTCGCCAGCGGGCTTTCCGGCTATGACGGCGAATGGTTCACTGCCGGCAAGCTGACCTTTACCAGCGGCGCCAATGCCGGGAATTCCGTCGAGGTGAAGAGCCACCGCTACGCCGGCATCGTCACCTTCAGTCTCTGGCAGGTGATGCCGGAGCCGATCGCAGTTGGCGATACGTTCGTTGTGACGGCCGGTTGCGACAAACGGTCTTCGACTTGCCACGGCCGCTTCGCCAATCTCATTAATTTCCGCGGCTTCCCGCACGTGCCGGGCAACGACTTCGTGGTCCGCTATCCCGCAACGGGTGAGCCGGGCAATGACGGATCGAGTCTGCAGAGCTGACATGTTTCTCAACCGACAACTCATCGTCGCCGAAACGCGCGACTGGATCGGCACGCCGTACCGGCATCAGGCCTCGCTCAAGGGCGTCGGCTGCGATTGCCTGGGATTGGTGCGCGGGGTGTGGCGCGGCGTGATCGGGCAGGAGCCCGAACGCGCGCCGCCTTACGCGCCGGATTGGGCGGAAGCCGCATCGGGCGAGCCTTTGGCCGATGCCGCAGGACGGCATCTTATCGCGATCGACCGCGACGCCTTTGGCGAAGGCGACGTGGTGCTGTTCCGCTGGCGCAACAACTTGCCGGCCAAGCACGCCGCCATCGTCACCGCCGCCGACACGATGGTGCATGCGCATGACGGCGCCGCGGTTGCTGAAGTCGCGCTGGCACCGTGGTGGCGAAGGCGGCTGGCTTATGCGTTCCGGTTTCCGGGAGTGACAGACTGATGGCAGCCCTTGCTCTCTCCGTTGTCGGCGCAGCGGCCGGCGGATCCGTGTTCGGGCCGACCGGCGCGATTGCCGGCCGCCTGGTGGGCGCGCTCGCCGGCAACGTCATCGACCAGGTCCTGTTCGGCTCGCGCCAAGAGCGCGCGGTCGAAGGACCGCGGCTTGCCGATCTCGAGGTGATGGCCTCGACCATCGGCGCGCCGATCCCGCGCATCTACGGCCGCGCGAGGCGCTCCGGGCAACTGATCTGGGCAACCAAGCTCGAAGAGATGGTGGGGACCAGCAGCGAAACCACCGGCGGCAAAAGCATGGGAGGCGGCGGGTCGAAGGTCACCACCACGACCACGACTTACTCCTACTTTGCCAATCTGGCGGTCGGGCTGTGCGAAGGCCCGATCAGCGCCGTGTTGCGTGTGTGGGCCGACGGCAAGCCGCTCGATCTCTCGGCGCTCACGTATCGTGTCTACATTGGCGACGAAACGCAGACCCCGGACCCGCTGATCGTCGCCAAGGAAGGCGATGCGCCGGCCTATCGCGGGCTGGCCTATGTCGTGTTCGAACGGCTGCCGCTCGAGGACTTCGGCAACCGGATTCCGCAACTGTCCTTCGAAGTGGTGCGCGCCATTGGCCGTCTGGAGCAGATGGTGCGCGCGGTGACACTGATCCCCGGCGCGACCGAATTCGGCTACGAGCCCGACACCGTGGTGCGGGTAATGGGGCCTGGCCAGTCCGCGCCGGAAAACCGTCACGTCGGCAACGCCCCCTCCGACATTATTGCCTCGCTCGACGAATTGCAGGGCATCGCGCCTAATCTTGAGCGCGTCGCCATCGTCGTTGCCTGGTTCGGCACTGATTTACGCGCAGGACATTGCCGTGTGCTGCCGGGCATCGACAATGCCGCGAAGACGACGAACGGCGCGACCTGGGCGGTCGCCGGCACATTACGCGATACGGCGTATCTGGTTTCGACGGTCGCCGGCCACGCGGCCTATGGCGGCACGCCGTCCGATCACAGCGTGGAGCACCTGATCACGGAGTTGAAGGCGCGGGGGCTGAAGGTCACGCTCTATCCGTTCTTGATGATGGATATCCCGGTTGGCAATGCGCTACCCGATCCATGGACCGGTGCGCCGTCGCAGCCGGCCTATCCGTGGCGCGGCCGCATCACCTGCGATCCGGCGCCGGGGCAGCCGGGCTCGCCCGATGGCACCGCGGCCGCGGCCGACCAGGTCAACGCGTTTTTCAGCGGCGGCCTCGACATCTGGAACTACCGCATCATGGTGCTCAATTGCGCCTTGATCGCGTACAACGCCGGCGGCGTTGATGCTTTCCTGATCGGCTCGGAACTGAAGTCGCTGACCCGCGTGCGTTCGGCGTCTGGCGTGTATCCGGCGGTGACGGCGCTGGCGTCGCTCGCCGCCGAAGTGAAAGCGTTTCTCGGCAGCGGCACGATTGTCACCTACGGCGCCGACTGGACCGAATACGGCGCGCATGTGGTGAATGCGAACGAAGTGCGCTTTCCGCTCGATGCGCTGTGGGCGTCGCCGTCGATCGATGCGGTCGGCATCGACTACTACGCGCCGCTCGCCGACTGGCGCGACAGCGCCGGCCAGCTCGATCGCGCGCTGACCGACAGCCTTTATGACGTCGATTATCTTGCCGGCAATCTCATCCGCGGCGAGGGCTACGACTGGTACTACGCCGACGCCACGGCGCGCGACGCGCAGGTGCGCACGCCGATCACCGATGGTCTCGGCAAGCCGTGGATGTTCCGGCAGAAGGACATCTGGAATTTCTGGTCGCAGCCGCACTATGAGCGGGCCGGCGGCGTCGAGCTCGGCAGTCCGACCGCCTGGGTGCCGCAATCCAAGCCGATCTGGCTCACCGAAGTCGGCTGCCCGGCGGTCAACAAAGGCGCCAACCAGCCGAGCGTGTTTCCCGATCCGAATTCCTCGGAAGCCGGGCTGCCCTATTATTCCAATGGCAAGCGCGACGACCTCATTCAGCGGCGCATGCTCGAGGCGGTGCTGGACGCTTTCGATCCGAATTTTGGCGGTGGTGAATTCAATGCGACCTCCGCCGTCTACGGCGGACCCATGGTGCCGCCCGATTGCATTCATCTGTGGACCTGGGACGCGCGGCCCTTTCCCGTGTTCCCGGCGGCTGCCGACATCTGGAGCGACGGCCCCAACTGGGAGACCGGGCATTGGCTGACCGGTAGGCTTGGCTCGACGCCGCTGGACGCGCTGGTCGGGACAATCCTCGCCGACAACGGCGTCACCGACTTCGATACGGGCGGGCTCGGCGAAGGACCCGACGGCTACGTCGTGGATCGGCCGATGGCGCCGCGCGGCATGCTCGATCCGCTGGCGCTGGCGTTTTCCTTCGACGCCTTCGAAGACGGCGGTGTGTTGCAGTTCCGCCAGCGCGGCGGCGTGCCGGTTTGCGAAATCGAAGAGGACGCATTGGTGCTGCCGGAGGAGGCTGCGCCGGCGCAGATCACCCGCGCGCAAGAGGGCGACTTGCCGCGCGCGGTTTCAATCGGGTTCACCGACATCGGCACCGAATATCAACGCTCGGCGGTTACCTCGCGCCGCCTGGTCGGCGCTTCGTCGCGCACGGCGCATGCCGATCTCGCGATGGTGACGAATGATAGCGAAGCCGAGCGGCGCGCGGAAATCTGGCTGCAGGATATCTGGGCCGGGCGGGAGAGCGCGACCTTCGCGCTGCCGCCAAGTCAGCTCGCGCTCGCGCTGGGCGACATCGTCGGACTGACTGTCAACGGCCGGCGGCGGCTGGTCGAGATCCAAGAGATCACCGATACCGAAAGCCGCGCCATGCGGGCGCGTTCGATCGATCCGGAAGTGTTCGAACTGGCCTTGGCGGCGCCGACCCGGCGTCCGCCGTCACCGCCACCTGCGCTGGGCCCCGTGCATGCGCTGGTGCTCGACCTGCCGGCGCTGCAATCGCAGCAGCCAACGCCGCTGGCGCGACTCGCGATCTTCGCCGATCCCTGGCCCGGGCCGGTGGCGGTGTGGGCTTCGGGCGACGGCCTGAGCTATAGCCGCACGGCGATGGCGCTGGCGCCGAGCATCGTGGGCGAGACGCTCGATGATCTGCCGGCTGGACCGACGGCGCGTTGGCATCGCGCGAGCTTCCGCGTGCAGCTCTATGGCGGAGCGCTCGCTTCGGTGTCCGACAACGCGCTGTTCGCGGGCGCCAATGTCGCGGCGGTGCAGCACACCGGCGGCGCCTGGGAAGTGCTTCAGTTTGCCGGCGCCGAACTGACCGGCACGCGAACTTACCGGTTGTCCCGCCTGTTACGTGGCCAAGCTGGCAGCGAATGGGCGATGGCTACACCCTTGCCGGCGGGATCTGCCTTCGTGCTGCTTGATCAGCAAGTGGTCGCGATCGCCAGCGGCCTCGACGCGCTCGAGCGGCCCTTGCCGGTGCGGGTGGTGGCGGCCAATCGCGACCACGGCGACTCAACTGCGCTGTCGCTCGCAGTGACGCCGCAGGCCACCGCGCTGCGTCCGATCGCACCGGTTCATCTGTCGGCGCGGCGCGGTGGCAGCGGCGTGACGTTGAGTTGGATCCGCCGCGCGCGCTTCGATGCCGATAGCTGGGTCGGCGAAATTCCGCTTGGCGAGGACAGCGAACAATATGCCGTCGACATCCTGTCCGGCAGCAGCGTGGTGCGCACGCTCACCGCGACGACGCCGAGCGCGCTTTACCCGGCGGCCAATGAGCTGGCCGATTTCGGCGCGGCACAGACCACCCTCAGCGTGCGCGTGACACAGATTTCCGCGACCGTCGGCCGCGGCTTTTCGGCCAGCGCGATCCTCATCCCGTAACGTTTGGACATCATGATCGACACAGCAAATCTCGGCCTGCCTTGCATCGAAGGCAGCCAGGCGCAAAAGCACGTCACGCACAACGAAGCGCTACGCATTCTCGACACGCTGGTGCAACTCGCGGTGCTCGACCGCGATCTCACCGCGCCGCCGGGCTCGCCGTCCGAAGGACAGCGCTGGATCGTCAAGACCGGCGCGACCGGGGCTTGGGCCGGACACGCCAATGCGATCGCCGCCTGGCAGGACGGCGTCTGGCAATTCAGCGTGCCGTACGCCGGCTGGGTCGCGTTCGTCGTCGATGAAGCGACGCTGCTGGTGTGGAATGGCAGCGCCTGGAGCGAATATTTCTCAACCGTGTCGATCCAGAACCTGCTGATGCTCGGCATCGGCACCACCGCCGACACCACTAATCTTCTGAGCGCCAAGCTCAACAATGCGCTGTGGACGGCAAAGACCGTCGCCGAAGGTGGCGACGGCAATCTGCGCTACAAGTTGAGCAAGGAGAGTGCGAGCAAGACCTTGTCATTGCTGATGCAGGATAATTTTTCCGGCCGCGCCGAAATCGGTCTGACCGGCGACGACGATCTCCACCTCAAAGTCTCGCCCGACGGCACGACGTGGTACGAGGGCATCAAGATCACGGCCGCGACCGGCGCCGTCACATTTCCGAATACGACGATCGCTGGCGGCCGCGAGGCGCTGACGGCAAATCGTACTTATTACGTCCGCACCGACGGCAGCAACAGCAACAACGGTCTCAGCAATACATCGGGTGGTGCATTTCTGACGATTCAGAAGGCGATCGACACCGTTCTGAAGCTCGATCTTGGCGGCTATGCGGTAACGATCCAGGTCGGCGCCGGGACGTATACGGCAGGAGCCGCGGTGACGATGCCGTTCGTCGGCGGGCTCGTCACGCTGACGGGCGATACGACGACGCCCACGAATGTGGTCATCAGTACGACTGCGTCCGATGCCATCAACGTGACGAACGGCGCGGTCCTCTTTGTCCAAGGGTTTCAGCTTAAGACGACGACGTCCGGCGCCTGCATCAAGGTCGATGGCGGGAGTGTCGTTCGTCTTAGCGGCAAAATGGATTTCAACGTCTGCAACGCGAGCAGCGGGTGGCACATATTCGCGGCCAATGGCGCGGTGATCTATATCGAGACGAACTACGTTATTTCCGGCGGAGCCGACAAGCATTGGTTGGCGACGGATGGCGCCATCTTGCAGATGCCGGCGGCAAGAACCATCACGCTGACCGGAACGCCTGCATTCACTCAGTTTGCCTACGCGTCGCGCCTCGGGCTGATGCAAGTCTGGTCGGCCACCTTTAGCGGATCGGCGACCGGCTCGCGTTACGTCATCGATACCAACAGCGTCATTTTCACCAACCTTGGCGGGGCAAGCTTCCTGCCCGGCAACGCAGCCGGCGCCGTCGCCTCTGGCGGCCAGTACAGTTAAGTCGCGCCATGTCAGCATCCAACTATGACGTTTCTCTTCGTCGGCTTCTTGCCCACGAAGGCGGCTACACCAATCATCCCGCCGATCCCGGCGGGCCGACGAATTTCGGCATCACGATTGTCGACTATCGCAAATACGCGAAGCCGGATGCGACCGCCGCCGACGTTCGTGCGATGACGCTCGACCAGGCCAAAGCGATTTACCGCGCCAAGTATTGGGATGCGCAGCGCTGCAACGAATTGCCGAGCGGCGTCGACTACGCGGTGTTCGACTACGGCGTGAACAGCGGCATCGGCCGTTCCGGTAAAGTGCTGCGGCGCATACTCAAACTGCCGGACAATACCAGTGTCGTGAACGACGCCGTGATCGCGGCGGCGCGCGCGGGCAATGCCAAGGCGCTGGTGACCGCGATTTGCGACGAGCGGCTGCGCTTTCTGCAATCGCTGAAGACTTGGCCAGTGTTCGGCGGTGGCTGGGGCCGGCGCGTCGCCGCGGTGAAGGCTGTGGCCTTGGCGATGGCAACGCCAGTCGCTACCGCGCCGCCGCCAGATTCGCTCAATGAGTCTCCGCCAGAACAGCCCGCCGCGAGCGGGCTTTTTCGCTTCCTGGTCTCAATCATCCGCGCTCTGTTCAAAAGGACATAACATGTGGGGCAAGATCAAAGCCTGGTTCAAGCACTCGCTCACGATTCTGTGGGCGCGCGTCGTCGCACTCGCCGGCTTGCTGCTGGCGGCGGGCGAGAGTTTGCTGGGGGACCCGAATGTGACGGGGGCGATCCAGTCGGTGCTGCAGCCGAAGTTCATTCCGTATTACGTCATTGCCATCGGGCTTGTCACCGAACTCGCAAGACGGCGCACGGTCGCAAAGGAATAGGCCGATGTTCGCAACCATCCTCGGCTGGCTCGGCAACCTGATCGGCGGACCGTTCGCTAAGGCCGCGGTCGATGCCTATCGCGCCAAGCTCAGCGCCGAGAATACCTCGGAAAAAATCGCCGCCGATCTGGCGGCGCGTGAACTCGGCGTCGAGCAACGCGAAGCTGAACTCGCCAACCAGGCTGTGATCGCGGAGCAGGGGCGCTGGTACACGGCGCTGCCGCGGCCGCTGTTTGCCTTCGCCTTTGTCATCTACGTCTGGAAGGTCGTGGTTTGGGACAAGGTCTTCGGCCTTGGCACGACCGACGGTCTCTCCGGCGACGTGGCGCAATGGGCGATGATCGTGCTCACGGCCTATTTCGGCGGGCGCAGCATCGAGAAGGTGGCGAGGATACTTTCCCGGAAATAGGGAGGCGCGCTTGGCATTACCTTCGCTGCCCGCCACACTCTCCATGAATCCCGTGGAGATGATCCGATGGACGTCCTCGAAGCCGTATCCTCCCGCTACTCCTGCCGCGCCTTTCTGCCGACGCCGATTCCCGAAGCCACCATCCGCGACATCGTCGAGCGCGCGGCGCGGGCGCCGTCGGCCGGCAACATGCAGCCATGGCGCGTCTATGCCATTGCCGAAAAGCGTGTCGAGGACCTCAAAGCCTTGCTGGCGCCGCGCATGGTGACCGAACTGCCGAAAGGCGAGGGCGCCGACTACACCATCTACCCGCAGCCGTTGGGCGAGCCC
>JANMSZ010000202.1:0-3105 GCA_031389925.1 Hyphomicrobiales bacterium
CGAGCGCGCCGATCGCAAGGCGCGCACCGCCGTCAGGCGGCAGACGTAAGGTGCGCCACCCGGCGCTCCATCCCCTCGCTTTTATTGCGGGGGTAGCGAATGGACGACGGCGTACCCGGCGCCGCTCAAATAACACGGGCGATGACGCTTGCCTCGCCTCTCTGCCGCGGAGGGTCTTTCGCCGCTTCCATCGTTGGTAGTACACTACGAGAATACCTGCAAAGCGGGTTGTCGTTTTTTGCCGCGGGGGCTGCCGTGGAAGGTCAGAGCAAAGTACAGGACGATCCGGGCTACAAATACGCGTCGCTGCGTTACGTCGACAATATCGGCGACAATTTCCTGTTTCGCGGGCCGGTGCCGACCGTCCGGCCTTTCAATCAACCGTTGACCTACGATTACGGCGGCCTCACCGAGGCCATGCGGCACGCGACTCCGTCGGGGCTGTCTTTGCCCGGCAATTACATGCTGATCGATGTCTGCCTGCTGCATGCCAACGAGACGGAGGAAATTGCCGCTATCCAGAGCTTCTTCAATGACAATCCCGATTTGGGCAGCGTCACGTTGAACGATACCTACGGCACACCGAACTGCTATTTCCAAATGAGCGAGCCGGAAGTCCAGGAGCTTTTGAATACGTTCGACACATGGCTGCAGGAGCGGCTGATCGATTGCGCGGTCTCGATCCGCACATGGCTTGATACGTCGCCGTTTCCCGTGCCCGTCATCGTCTACGTGCATTGCGATGGCGGCTGCGACCGCACCGCGGAAATCATCGGCGCCTACAGATTGCGCTACATGAACTGGAGCTGGGCCGACATCGCGACCGACCAGCCCTGCGGACGTCCGCTCGGCTGCGACAATTATCGCGCGCTGCAATGGTATGCGTTCTGGCTCAACGCCACGCAGGGTTTCTCGCTGACAGGCATCGGTATCGACGACGCGGGCTGCTCAGACCCGGACATACCGCCGCATCGGCCCTGTTCGCCCTTGGCGGCCGGCCAAAAACCTTAGTGCGAGGAGTCTGATTTCGGCTGGTCAGTGCCCTTGGTAACGCGGAGTTTTTCACCACGGCAGCCACGGCCACAACGTATCGGTCGCGAGTACTAGAACCGCGGCGCCGAGCACGGCGGCAAAACCAATCCAGCGTCCGATGATGCCGAGCACCAGCGTCGGCAACACCAGCACGATGAAAAACGCCGTCGACAGCGCGAGGCCCATTAGTTCGAAACCGTCACGTTTCACGCTGGAAATCATCCACCACTGCGCGATGGAGCCGAGCCAGAACAGCGTGCCGAACGCGGCGGCGCCGACCACGGCAATGCGGAGCGGCGTCCAACGCCTGATCCAATTGCGATCCATCGCGTCCTCAATTCCCCCGTGCGGCAAGGAGTCCTGCAAAACGCCCGCCGCCCCGATTGCCTCTCGTCAGCCTAGCAGCAATGATGCGCCAAAATAGCCAGAACGCGCACCAAGGAAGCCCTTATGCCGGCCTACATCTGCACCGCCTGCGGCACGCAGTTTCCCGAAAGCTACACGCCGCCGCCGCAATGCCTCATCTGCGAGGAGGAGCGGCAATACGTGCCGGAGCGCGGCCAGAGCTGGACCACGCACGCCGCGCTGTCGAAAAGCCATCTGAACAATTTCCGCGAATACGAGCCGAACGTGCTCGGCATCGGCGCGGGTTTCGCCATCGGCCAGCGCGCGCTTTTGGTGCGCACGCCCGGCGGCAATGTGCTGTGGGATTGTGTTTCGACGCTCGACGCCGCGACCGTGACCATGGTCAAGGCGCTCGGCGGCATTCAGGCGATCGCGATTTCGCATCCGCATTTCTACACGGCGATGGGCGAATGGAGCCGCGCCTTCGGCAACGCGCCGATTTATCTCAGCGCCGCCGACAAGGAATGGGTGATGAACCCCAATCCGAACGTGCGGCACTGGCAAGGCGACACGTGCAAGCTATGGGACGGCGTAACGCTGGTGCGCTGCGGCGGTCATTTTCCTGGCGGCACGGTGATGCATTGGCAAGGAAACAAGAAAGACGGCGCGGCGGGGAAGGGCCAAAACAAAGGCATCGTCTGCGCGGGCGACGTTCTGAGCGTCACCACCGACCGTAAGTGGGTGTCGTTCATGCGCAGCTATCCGAATTTCATTCCGCTGTCGGCGCGCGAGGTCGAGTACATCGGCGCGGCGCTCAAGCCGTTCGCGTTCGACGTGATCTACGGCCACTACTTCGACCGCGTCATCGCGAAAGATGCGAAGGCCGTGCTGGAAAAATCGGTCGAGCGTTATCTCGGCGCGATTGCCGGGACGAGGGGGTATTGAGTCGTTGTGCGTGCATGCCGCACACATTCAGTGTCATCACCGGGCTTGATCCGGTGATCCATGACTTAGTTTCGTCAGTGGAAGTCTTACGTAAGACTTACTTCGCCGCTCTATCTCATGGATTGCCGGGTCAAGCCCGGCAATGACTACGGAGAAATTGGCGCGAGCGACAACGAAGAAGGACTAATCCTCGTCCTTCTCGCCCTTGCCGCCGAGCTGCTTGAGCTTGGCAAACACCGCGCCGACGTCGAGATCGCCGCCCGGCTTCTGCGACTGCGCAGCGGCCGCGGCAACTTCCGCTTCCTTGCGCGCCGTGGTTTCGGACGCCGGCAGCAAGGTGGCGCCGGAATCGGCCGGCAACGGCTTTTCCTTGTTGGCGCGGTTCACTTCGAAATCGAGGTCGGTCTGCGTGGCAAGGCCGAGCGTCACCGGATCCATCGGCGCCAACGCAGCCGCGTTCCAGTGGGTGCGCTCGCGGATCGCGGAAATCGTCGACTTGGTGGTGCCGACCAGGCGCATGATCGCCGAGTCTTTCAACTCGGGATGATTGCGCACCAGCCACAGGATCGCGTTCGGGCGGTCCTGGCGGCGCGACACCGGGGTGTAACGCGGACCTTTCTTGCCGCCGCGTTCGGCCTGCGACGAGGCGACCTTGGCTTCGGCCAGGATCAGCTTGAGATTGGAATCGGCTTCGGCCGCGGTGATCTGCTCGCGGGTCAATTGGCCGGTCGAAACCGGGTCGAGGCCTTTGATGCCTTGCGCGGAATCGCCGTCGGCGATCGC
>JANMSZ010000205.1:0-9521 GCA_031389925.1 Hyphomicrobiales bacterium
TGGCGCCGTAGCGGCCCTACGACATGGCCCTTCCCGTCATTCATGTTCGCGCAAGACCAGGCAACCGGTCGCAAGGCGTGCTGCGCGCCGGTCCGCTGTCGCTGCCGGTGGCGCTCGGTCGCGGCGGCGTCAAAGCCAACAAGCGCGAAGGCGACGGCGCGACGCCGCGCGGCATCTTCCGGCTCAAGCGGCTGTGGTGGCGCAATGGCCGGCATCCGCGGCCGGCAACGCTGCTGCCGGTCACGCGCATCAAGCCCGACGACGGCTGGTGCGAGGATCCGTCCGACCGGCACTACAATCAACACATCAAAGTGCCGTCGGCATCCAAAGCCGACCGGCTGGCCCGCAACGACAATCTGTACGACTTCATCGTCGAGCTGGACCACAACACGCGCCCGCGGGTCGCCGGACGCGGCAGCGCGGTGTTCATCCATGTCGCGCGGCCGGGATTTGCGCCGACCGCCGGCTGCGTCGCGCTCAATATCCATGCGCTGCGCCGGTTGCTGGCGCGCCTCGGGCCCCGCACTCGAATCGTGGTTGAGTAATCGTTACCGGCCGCCTGCGCGGACTTTTTTGCGCATTGGCATAGGCGTTTGTACCAATCTTTAAGCATAGGTCCGCCGAATTTACGGAATGGCCCTGCGTATTAACAATCCCGGCACCCCCATTTGATATTTTGATCGACGGCGCACAACCAATTCAAAACAATCTGCGCCGGGGGCGATCATGGATACCGCGATTGCGCGCGACCCGCGCACCACCTCTGCCAGACCAGAATCGATCGGCCGCGTCGCAGCCGTTAACGGTTCGCAGTCGACCGTCGAACTCGCGGCCATGCGCCCGGCGGGCGGCGAGAATCCCACCGTCGGAAAATTCATGGGCCTGCTGAGCGGCAAGGCCGTCATCATCGGGCTCGTCACCGAGATCGGCGAACAATTGTTTCCCTCGGCGGGCGGCAATCCGTCCTTCCGCAAGGTCGCCAAGCTCGACCTGATCGGCGAACTGCGCGCCGGCGACACCGGCGCGGCGCGCTTCCAGCGCGGCGTCACGGAATATCCGAATATCGGCGACGGCGCTTTTATGCTGACCGAAGCCGAGTTGCGCCTGGTCTACGGCACCGCCGACGCCGACCGCGCCCATATCGGCAATCTGCAGCAGAACCCGAACATCCACGTCCACATCGACATCGACAGTCTGGTCAGCCGCCACTTCGCCATCCTCGGCGCCACCGGTGTCGGCAAGTCGAGCGGCGTCGCCATCATCCTCAACAAGATTCTCGAGACGCGGCCGAACCTGCGCATCTTCCTGGTCGATCCGCACAACGAGTATGGCCGCTGCTTCGGCGAAAAAGCCAACGTCCTCAATCCGCGCAATCTGCGGCTGCCGTTCTGGCTGTTCAATTTCGAAGAGACGGTCGATGCCTTCTTCGGCGGCCGCCCCGGCATCGACGAGGAAGTCGAGATCCTGTCCGAGGTCATTCCACTGGCGAAGGCTGCCTACCTTCAATATCGCAACGGCGCCGATCGCAACACGCTTGCCAAGAAACGCGATCCGCGCGACGCCGGCTTCACCGCCGACACGCCGGTGCCCTACCGCATCGAGGATCTGATCAACCTGCTCGACGACCGCATGGGCAAGCTGGAGAACCGCTCGCGCGCGACCGTCTTCCACAAGCTGATCGGGCGCATTCAGACCTTCCGCAATCATCCGCGCTACGCCTTCATGTTCGAGAACGCCAATATCGGCGGCGACACCATGGCGGAGATTTTGGGTTCGCTGTTCCGGCTGCCGCCCGACGGCAAGCCCATGACCATCATGCAGCTCGCCGGCTTCCCGGCCGAAGTGGTCGACTCGGTGGTATCGGTGCTGTGCCGCATGGCCTTCGACTTCGGCCTGTGGAGCGACGGCGTCGCGCCGCTGCTGTTCGTCTGTGAAGAAGCGCACCGTTACGCGCCGGCCGACAAGACCATCGGCTTCGGCCCGACCAAGCGCGCGCTGTCGCGTATCGCCAAGGAAGGCCGCAAATACGGCGTGTTCCTCGGTCTGGTGACGCAGCGCCCGGCCGAAATCGACTCCACCATCATTTCGCAATGCTCGACTCTGTTCGTGATGCGCCTGTCGAACGACCGCGATCAGAACCTGATCCGCTCCGCGGTGTCGGATGCGGCGGCCAACCTGCTGTCGTTCATTCCTTCGCTCGGCGTGCGCGAGGTGTTCACTTTCGGCTCCGGCGTGGCGCTGCCGACACGCATGCGCTTCCAGGAATTGTCCGAGGCGCAGCGGCCGAACAGCGAGGCGTCCGGCAACACGCGCTCGGATGCCGGCAGCAGTATGAACCGCGATCTGCTGACCACGGTGATCGAACGCTGGCGCAGCGCCACCATGAGCCATCGCTCAGGCGACGATGATTTCAACGATTTCGCCGACACTCCGCCGCTGCAGCCCGCGGCCATGCAGGTGCCGAGCATTCCGGCGACGCCGCCACCGTCGCCGCGCGGCGATGCGTTGCGCTCCAGCCTGCTGAAGAAGCCGCTCGATGCCAGTTCGTTCGGCAATCCGCAGCCCGGCTCGCCAGGCTTCCCGTCGAAGTTCAGATAGCTACTTCGTCGCCACCAGATCGATCAGCGCCGACATGCCGCCATGGCCGTCGCCTTCGTGAATCTCGGTGTCGTATTCCCGGATGTCGCGTGACGTAAAATCGCCGAACGCGGTTTCGAGGATTTCGTGCGTATAGAGATTCTCGACCTGCGACGGCCCGCCGGTCTTGTAGTCGAGCTGCTTCGGGCGATAGCCCTCCATCAACAACAATCCACCCGGCTTCAAGGCGCGCTTGATGCCGGCGAAGATCTTGTCGCGATCCTTCGGCCCAGCGAACTGGAAGAAAATCGCCGCCACCACGTCGTAGGCCGCATTCGGCCACGACCAGTTGACGATGTCGGCCTGCTCGATGCGCAGCGCCACGCCGCGCCCTCTTGCAAGCTTGCGCGCTTTTTCCTGCGCCAGCGGCGAAAAATCGACTGAGAGGACGTCGAGGCCCTGCTCGGCCAGAAATACGCCGTTGCGGCCTTCGCCGTCGGCGATCGCCAGCGCGCTTTGACCCTTGCGCAACAGATGCGCTTGCGATTGGAGGAAAGCGTTCGCCGCAGTGCCAAACCGATAGCCGGGTTGCGCAAAGCGTTCTTGCCAATGCTCGAAATCGGTTTTGCTCACGTGCGGCCGCCGAAAATAGCGCTGCCGACGCGCACATGCGTCGCGCCCAATTGAATTGCGACGGCGAAATCCGCGCTCATGCCCATCGACAACAGCTTCAGCCCGTTGCGCTTGGCGATCTTGGCGGTGAGCGCGAAATGCGGGCCCGGCGCTTCCTCCGCCGGCGGAATGCACATCAGGCCCGACATCGTAAGCCCGTAATTGTCTCGGCACGCGGCGAGAAACGCGTCAGCGTCCTGCGGCAGCACGCCGGCCTTCTGCGGCTCGGCACCGGTATTGATCTGCGCGAACAGCAGCGGCGTGCGGCCCTGCTTGGCGATCTCCTTCGACAAGGCTTCGCACAGGCTCGCCCGATCGACGGAATGAATGGCGTCGAACAGCGCCACCGCTTCCTTGGCCTTGTTGGACTGCAACGGCCCGATCAGGTGCAGCGCCAGACCTGGATGCTCGGCGAGCAGCGGCGGCCATTTGCCTTTGGCCTCCTGCACCCGGTTCTCGCCGAACACGCGCTGGCCGGCAGCAATCACCGGCTCGATCGCGGCGGCCTCGAACGTCTTCGACACCGCCACCAGTTCGACATCGGCGATCTCGCGTCCGGCATCGCGGCAGGCGCGCGCGATGTCGGCGCGGACGCCCGTGAGGCCCGATATCGTCGTTTTTGGCGGCGCCACGGTGGTCATCATGCTTAATAAAGTCCTGCTGCAGCAAATTCGGTAAAACTTTAACGATCCCTCGCAACGCCCCTTAAACCGCTGTGGGATAGGTCTATGCGAGGGATGGAAAATAGCATGTCGGACACAAAACGACAGCGGCCAGGGAACGGGACTGCACAGCCGAGGCGCACGCTCAGCGTCCGCTTGCGGTTGATGATATTGGCCGTTATCGCCGTCGTTCCAATGCTGTTGGAACGCATCCACAACGAGGAATTCGACCGCGTCGAGCGTATCGAAGTCGCCTATAAGCAGGCGGCTGCCCTGGCGAAACAAGGCGCCGTCGCTCAGAACGAAGTGCTCGTATCGGCGCACGCCTTGCTGCAAGCGGTTGTGAGCGCACGGGCGACGTTCAATCCTTCCAATGACGACTGCAATAATTTTCTGGGAAAGATCGCCACGCCGATCCCGTGGATCAAGACGTTGTCAGTGGCCAATCTTCAGGGGAAAATTGTCTGCTCCAGTTATTCGGGCGCCGTCGGCCTGGATGTTTCCGAACGGCCCCACTTCACCACGGCCATCAACAGCGGCGGTTTCTATGTCGGCGACTATATCGTCGGCTCGCGGATCAAGCAGCCGGCTATCACGGTTTCACTCGCCCAGCGTGGATTGAATGGCGGCGCCGCCGCGGTCGTCATGAGCCTACTTGACCTCAACTGGTTCGAGCAGGTGGCGAAGACCTTCGTGCCGCCCTCCGGGGTCATGCTGATGATCGATGGCAAGGGCACCGTCCTCGCGCGGTATCCAAACAACGCCGACTTGGTCGGCCGGGAGTTAACACACCATCCTTTAGTCCAAGCCATGCTGGCGCAACCCGAAGGCTTCGTCATCGTGCCCGCGCTCGACGGCGTTCGCCGCATTTTCGGGTTTGTCCAGTTGCCCGGCACGAACACTCGCATCGCGGTCGGCTTGGACGAGAAGAATGTCTTGGCCCGCGCCAGTCGTGAGATGTGGAAGGCCTTCGCCGAGGCTGCGACCGTCGCCGGCTTCGTACTTCTGGCCATCTGGTTCGGCGGCGAGCGGCTGCTGGTGCGGCCGATCCGCGCCTTGGCCAATACGGCGAGCCGCATCGGCAGCGGCAAAGACAAAACCCACGCGGCGGACCTGCCTTGGGCGGCCGAATTCATACCGCTCGCGGTTGCGCTCGATGACATGGCCGGCAAGCTGGACGAGCGCGAGCAGGAACTACGCGACACCAACAGCCAACTGCGCGAACTGGCGCAAACCGACGGTTTGACGGGCCTTCCCAACCGCCGTTCGTTCAACGACCACCTGCTAGCCGAATGGAAGCTCGCCACCAAACTGCGGCAGCCGCTATCGGTCTTGATGATCGACGTCGATTTCTTCAAAAAATTCAACGACCAATACGGCCACATCCAGGGCGACCAGTGCTTGCGCAAAGTGAGCGGCGTTCTGAGGGAGGGCACGCGGGTGCGCGTCGATTCGCCATCTCTCGCGCCCGCGCACGAGACGGATTTGCCGCCCTCATTCCAGTGCATCTCCGAAGGCACCCGCAGACTGGACTTCGCCGCGCGTTACGGCGGCGAGGAGTTCGCCGTGCTCCTCCAGGGCGCCGATCTAGACGCCGCGCTTTTGGTCGCCGAGCGGCTGCGGCAGGGTGTCGAGGATCTGTTGATGGCGCATGCCGGCGCACCATGGGGCTTCGTGTCGATCAGCATCGGCGCGGCGGCAATGGTGCCGTCGGACCATGGCAATGCGGAAGAGCTCACCGAAACCGCCGACGCCGGCCTCTACGAAGCCAAGCGGCAAGGCCGCAACCGCGTGGCTGCCGCCGCGCCCGTCACTTTGTCGCAGGTCAGTTGATTGGGCTCGGATTCCGGGATTTTTTGAAATGCCCGATAATTCTGGAGGAAGAAATTCGCAAGGGAGAATCAAGCGGGCGCTGCTCGGCGTTCGCAGGCGGCTCATGATTCTCGCCGTGTTTGCGATCATGCCGCTCGCAATCGGGCGGGTCTATGACATAGAAATCGAACGCCGCGAAAACATAGCGGAGGCCCGCCAGCATGCCTTGGTCCTGGCGCAGCAGGGAGCCGCAAAGCAGAACGAATCCATTGCCGCCGCGCGGGGCACGCTGCAACTGATCGCGCGCGCCTATCCGAAATTCGACGAAAGCACGGTGCCCTGCGATGATTTTCTCAAAGCCATGTTTGTCGGCACCCCGGGAATTAAGACGGTTTCCGTGGCGAACGCCAGCGGCCGCATTGTGTGTTCCGCTAACAAAGCGGGAATCGGTCTCGATATATCCGACCGGACTCATTTTCAGGACGTCATGCGCAACGGCGGCTTCGCGCTGAGCGACTATTCCTTGGGGCGACGAGTTCTGGGTCCGACCGTCTTTGTCAGTTACGGCGAGCGTACGTCGGCTGGCAAAGTCAATGCCGTATTCATCGCCCTTCTTGACCTGGACTGGATTGGCCGTGTCGCCGCCGGCATCGCGAAGCGCGCGGGATCGGTCGTTGTGATGGTGGACAGCGGGGGCACAATTCTCACCCGCTACCCCAATCCGGATCAGTGGATGGGCAAGAACTTTAACGATCATCCGTTGGTCAAGAAAATGCAGCTTCAGTCCGAGGGGGTTATCACCGAGAAAGGCGTCGACGGGATTTCTCGAATCTTCGGTTTTACCAAGCTCCCAGGCGTCAACGCGCACTTCGCGATCGGCCTGGATGAAGGCACAGCTCTGCAAACCGTGAATTCCGCGATGGTGCGGTCTTACGGGCAACTCGCTGTCATTACTGCGCTCGTGCTGATTGGCATTTGGTTTGGCGGCGAACGTTTCTTCATGCGCCCGATCCGTTCACTCGCGCACACTGCAACTCAGATCGGCCGAGGCCACCTCACCGCGCGTGCCATGCACGAAACCCTGGCAGAAGAATTCGTTCCGCTCGCCGCGGCGATAGACAACATGGCGGAGCAACTCGCCGTACGCGAGCATGAGCTGCGCGCGAGCAACAACCGTCTTCAGGAACTTGCCGAAGTCGACGGCCTGACTGCGCTGGCGAACCGCCGCACCTTCGATTCACGTCTCGCAATGGAATGGCAGCGCGCAACTACGCTTGGACAACCAATCGCGCTGCTCATGATCGATGTCGACAATTTCAAGCTATACAACGATTTCTATGGCCATGTTGGCGGCGACGCCTGTTTACGCGCGGTGGCAGGGGTTCTCGTCGCGGTGGGCCGCAAGGGCTCCGACTTGCCTGCTCGTTACGGCGGCGAAGAATTCGCCGTCTTGCTGCCCGGATCGGAGCTTGAAGGCGCGATGAAGGCGGCGGAACGCATACGCGCTGCTGTCGAGATTCGTGGGATACCCCACGCCGACTCGCCGTTGGGCCTGGTGACGATCAGTATTGGAGTCGCTTCGTTCTACCCCTGTCCGGGCCTGTCACCACAGCAATTAGTGGAAACCGCCGACGCCGGCCTCTACGAGGCCAAGCGGCAAGGCCGCAATCGCGTGGCTGCAACCACGCTCGCGGCCCTGTCGCAGGTAAGTTAGCCGGGCACGCGTGACCCGGTGACCCGCAAACAGCGATTGATTACGCCGCCGTCTGCCACTGCTTCACGACATCCTGAGACGACTTGCTCAGGTGCACGTGGGCGTCCACGTGATCGACCCAAGAAACCGGAATGAGGTGATGCTCGCCGCCCGCCTTAACGTCGGTCTTGGTCAGCTTGATCTTGTCCTGACCTTCGAGGTGATCGACAACACCGACGTGCTGGCCGTCGGAGCCGATCACTTCCATATGTTCCTTGATGTCCTGCGCTTTGGCCATTGGGTCCTCCTTGTTATGGGGCTAACCCGCGCCGGTAGGGGCTGGTTCCTTTGTAATTGCTGATGAAATTGTTCCGCTTATTGACCCGGACCGGGCTTTCCTGTCTGTTCCGCGCACCCTAAAAAGAGCCGGAAATGCCCCCCGATTCGAGCAAAAACGAGCGCTATAACGCCCGCGAGGCCGAGACCCGCTGGCAAAAGCTGTGGGATGAGCGCGGCATCTACGCCACCAAAAACGACGACCCCCGCCCGAAATACTACGTGCTCGAGATGTTCCCCTACCCGTCGGGGCGCATCCACATGGGCCACGTGCGCAACTACACCATGGGCGACGTGGTGGCGCGCTTCAAACGCGCCATGGGCAACGCCGTGCTGCACCCGATGGGCTGGGACGCCTTCGGTATGCCGGCGGAGAACGCTGCCATCGACCGCAAGGTGCATCCAAAAGAATGGACCTACGCCAACATCGCGGCGATGAAGAAGCAGTTGCAGTCGATGGGCCTGTCGCTCGACTGGGCGCGCGAAGTCGCGACCTGCGATCCGAGCTACTACAAGCACCAGCAGAAAATGTTTCTCGACTTCGTCAAGGCGGGCCTGGTCGAGCGCAAGAAATCCAAAGTGAACTGGGATCCGGTCGACAACACCGTGCTCGCCAATGAGCAGGTGATCGACGGCCGCGGCTGGCGCTCGGGTGCGCTGGTCGAGCAGCGCGAGTTGATCCAATGGTTCTTCAAGATCAGCGATTATTCGGAAGACCTGCTCAACGCGCTCGACACGCTCGACCGCTGGCCGGAAAAAGTCCGGTTGATGCAGAAGAACTGGATCGGCAAGTCGGAAGGCCTGCTGGTCCGCTTCATGCTCGATACCGACAGCGCGCCGAATAAAGAAAACGAGCTGGAGATTTTCACGACGCGGCCGGACACTCTGTTCGGCGCGAAGTTTCTCGCGCTGGCGCCGGATCATCCACTCGCTGCTGCGGCGGCGGCGAAAAATCCGAAGCTAGCGGAATTCATCGAGCAGTGCCGCCACATGGGCACCTCGCAGGCGGCGATCGACACCGCCGAGAAGCTCGGCTTCGATACCGGCATCAAGGCGGTGCATCCGTTCGATGCCAACTGGAAGCTGCCGGTCTATGTCGCCAACTTCATTTTGATGGAATACGGCACCGGCGCGATTTTCGGCTGCCCAGCACACGACCAGCGCGACCTCGATTTCGTCAACAAATACGGGCTCGGCAACACGCCGGTGGTGTGCCCGCCGAACCAAGACCCCAAGACTTTCGTCATCACTGACGTCGCCTATGACGGCGACGGCCGCATGATCAATTCGCGCTTCCTCGACGGCATGTCCATCGACGAAGCGAAAGACGAAGTGGCGAAGCGGCTGGAACAGACCACGGCGGGAAACCGTGCGATAGCACAGCGCCAGGTCAATTATCGCCTGCGCGACTGGGGCATTTCGCGGCAGCGCTATTGGGGCTGTCCGATCCCGATCATCCATTGCGACAAATGCGGCGTGGTGCCTGTGCCGCAAGCTGACCTGCCGGTGACGCTGCCGGAGGACGTCACCTTCGACAAGCCGGGCAACCCGCTCGACCGCCATCCGACCTGGAAGAACGTCAAGTGTCCGCAATGCTCAGGTCCCGCGCGGCGCGAGACCGACACCATGGACACCTTCGTCGACTCGTCCTGGTACTTCGCGCGCTTCACCGATCCGTGGAACGAGAGCGCGCCGACGACGCCGAAGGCCGTCAACGAATGGCTGCCGGTCGATCAATATATCGGCGGCATCGAACACGCGATTCTGCA
>JANMSZ010000206.1:0-4435 GCA_031389925.1 Hyphomicrobiales bacterium
GTGACCGAGTCGTTGACGTTGATCGCGGGCCACAACAATGTGCCGGCCTTCTGCATGTCGTAGAGGCGATGCACGCCGGTGGTGGTCTCTTAGGAGACGCCCTTGATGCTCTTGGCCATCTCGGCGAAGTAGCCCTTCGGCTTTTCCTTGAGCTGCTTCTTGAGCAGCGCGAAGAAGATCACTTCTTCATCCGAGCCCGGCTTGTCGAGGAAGGCGGTGTCGCCGTTCTCGGCGCGCAGGCCGAGGTGGACGTACATGGTGGCGTCGCCGCCGTCATCGAGGATCATGTTCGGGAAGCCGCCGCCGTGCCAATCGAACATGCGGGCGGTGTAGTCCCAGTATTCCTCGAGGCTCTCGCCCTTGACCGCGAACACCGGAACGCCGGCGGCGGCGATCGCCGCGGCAGCGTGATCCTGCGTCGAATAGATGTTGCACGAAACACAACGAACGTCGGCGCCCAATGCGGTGAGCGTTTCAATGAGCACGCCGGTCTGGATGGTCATGTGCAGCGAGCCGGCGATGCGCGCTCCTTTAAGCGGCTGCTTCGGGCCGTACTCTTCGCGGGTCGCCATCAGGCCGGGCATTTCGGTCTCGGCCAGCGAGAGCTCCTTGCGGCCGAATGCGGCGAGCGAAATATCCTTGACGATGTAATCGCCGGCGGGGGCCTTCTGTGCGGCAGCAGCGGTCATGGCGGTCCTATGCAATCTGACAAAGTGGAGGGGATTGGGCGTGCCTATAACAGGCCAAAGCCGGCCCCGCAACGCATATATAAAGATTTCTTTATGTTCTTGGTCCCGTCATCCTGAGGTGCGAGCGAAGCGAGCCTCGAAGGATGGCGGGCCGTCGCCCTTCGCGGCTCGCACCTCAGGGTGACGGAGAAATACTATTCCTCTTCGCCGAACCGGTCCGACACGAGCGCGACGAGCGCGTCGACGGCCGCAGCCGCCTGCTTACCGGTGGCCTGGATCGTGATGGTCGAGCCGGTGGCGGCGGCCAGCATCATCAGCCCCATGATCGAGGTGCCGCCAACGGTCTCGTGACCGCGGGTGACGATGATGGCGGCGTTGAATTGTTCGGCTGTCTGCACGAATTTGGCTGAGGCCCGGGCGTGCAGGCCCTTCTTGTTGACGATTTCGACTTCACGCACCACCGGAACGGAGTGCTCGTCGGGCGCCTCCGATCGAGCGGGGCCGGTCATTTACCGTTGAGCACCCGGCTCGCGATCGTACAGTATTTGCGGCCGGCTTCTTGGGCGGCGGCGACGGCGTCTTCGAGGGCGCAGGTTTCGCGGACTTTGGCGAGCTTGATCAGCATCGGCAGATTGATGCCGGCCAGCACCTCGACCTTGGGCTGGCTCATCACCGAGATGGCGAGGTTGGACGGCGTGCCGCCGAACATGTCGGTCAGGATGGCGACGCCTTCGCCGCTGTCGACGCGTTTGACCGCGTCGAGAATATTCTTACGGCACTGCTCGACGTCGTCCTCGGGGCCGATCGTAATCGCCTCGATTTGGCGCTGCGGGCCAACGACGTGCTCCAGCGCGGAGCGAAACTCAATGGCGAGCCGCCCATGGGTTACTAATACGAGGCCGATCATCCCGAACTCCTCGCGGGCGCATTGGTGCGCCGCACGAATGGGGGCGCATTCACGCCCATTCGAAGTCCCCGTGCAAGGGGCTTCCTCGCTATATAGGCGTTCTGCTGCACTGCGGAAAGGCGGGACCAAGAGAGGCTCTGTTGTCCGTTATTCGGCGACGTCGACCCTAGGCTCATTATAGTTAATTTTTCCAGCAGGACCGAGGGCGCGGGGGTAGCCAACATCCGCTCCCAGGTCAATCTGCCGCCGGCATTGTCCTCAGCCAGGCCAACACCAAGGGCAGGGCCGCTGTTCCAGTCGCGGCCGTTAGCCGCGGCAGCGATACGCCCAAGAGTTGCAATTCTTTGGCGCTTAAATCGGGCATTCGCGCGCTTTCCGGGGCGTCCAGGTCGACTGCCAGACCGACTGCGGCGAGGGGTTCGTGAGCCAGCCGCCGGATGCCGAGGCCGCGGATCTCGATCAGCCCGGCAAGCTGCGGCGCCGGGCGGACCAGCAAGCGGCCATGATGGGCTTCGACAAAAACGCGGTCGTCACCGACCAGGCGCGCGAACGGCAGGGCGCCTTGGTCGGCCGCCTGGATGAGATCCCACGCCAGGAGCGACTTGCCCGAACCGGACGGTCCGCGGATTAGCACCGCTGTCGCGCCGACCAGAACAGCGGAGGCGTGAATGGTGGAGGGCGTCATCACATCGCCGGCAGGCGGACCACGAAGCGGGCGCCAAGCACCTGCGGCTCTTCTTCACCACCAGCCGGCACGGTGCGGTTCTCGACCCGGATCGTGCCGCCATGGGCTTCGACGATCTGCTTGGTGATCGACAGGCCGAGCCCTGAATTCTGGCCGAAGCCCTGATGCGGGCGGTCGGTGTAGAAGCGCTCGAAGATTTTCTCCAAGGCTTCCGGCCTTATGCCAGGCCCGTCGTCATCGACCACGATCTCGACTTCGTTCTTCAGCTTCCGGCAGGCGATGCGCACCGCGCCGCCGGGCGGCGAGAACGAGCGCGCATTATCGACCAGGTTGCTGACCACCTGACCGAGCCGCGAGTCATGGCCCGGCACCTTGAAATCGCGCGGTGCGCCACCTTCGAATGTGAGCGTCACCTTGACGTCGGTGTGATGAACTTCGTTCGCCGCCTTCACCAGCGCCTCGAGCAGGCTGGCGAGGTCGACGGAGGCTACTTCCTGGCGCTGCAGTTCGGCGTCCAGACGGCTGGCGTCGGAAATATCCGTGATCAGGCGGTCGAGCCGCTTCACGTCGTGTTCGATCACATCAAGCAGCCGTTTGCGGTTGGCGTCGGTCTTGGCCATCGGCAATGTTTCCACTGCCGAGCGCAACGAGGTCAGCGGATTGCGCAATTCATGCGCGACGTCGGCGGCAAAGCTCTCGATCGCCTCGATGCGGCTGTAGAGCGCGCCGGTCATGTCGCGAAGCGCACCGGACAGATGGCCGATCTCGTCGCGGCGCCGTGTGAAGTCGGGGATTTCGACGCGGGTGCGGATACGCCGCCGCACGCGCTCGGCGCCTTCCGCCAATCGCCGCACCGGACCGGCGATGGTGCCGGCGAGCAGCATCGACAGCACGACCATCACGGCGGCGGCGACCATGAACACTTTGACGATGGCGAGGCGCTCGGCTTCCACCATGTCGTCGATGTCGGCGCCTTGCGTCGACAGCATCAGCGCGCCGCGCACCGCGCGGAAACGCTGCACCGGCACGGCGACCGAGACGATGACTTCGCCGCGGTCGTTAATCCGCACCATGCTGGCGTGATATCCGTTCAGCGCCTGGCCGATTTCCGGATAACCCTTGCCGTTCTCGGGCCCGAGCTCCTTGTAGAGCGGAAGATCGCCGCGGCCGAACCAGCGGCGGACGGCGATGAAGCCGCGCTCCATGACGCCGGGTTGCTCGGCGGTCGGCGAGGGCAGGTCGAAACGCAGCACGTCGCCGCGGCCGTAGAGATTGCGGCTGTCCAGGATCAGCACGCCGTCGCGGTCGTAGATGCGCGCGCGTGTGTTGGTCGGCGACACCAGGCGGCGCAGCACCGGCGCGACGCGCTCCGGGTTGATCGGGAATTCGATGCCGGAAGACTGGTCGTCGGACGGGCCATAGCTTTCGCCGGCCTGCAGTTCGAGCAGGCGGTCGGGATCGATGGTGATGGAATCGGTTTCGACGGTGGCCGAGGCGGCGATGGCGCCGGCGATGATCTCGCTCTGCACCAGCAGACTTTGCACGCGCGCGTCGATCAGGCCGGCGCGGAATTGCGAGAGGTAGAGGACTCCGGCCAGCAATACGATCAGGCCGGTGAGATTGAGGAAGACGATGCGGCGCGTGAGGCTGGAGAAACTCTGGGCGACGAAGAACTGCCAGATCGAGGTCCCAAGCCGCCGCAACGCGGCGAAGCGTTTGGGCGCCGGCCGCGCGGCGTCATGGCCGGACCGCTCGGCCTCGGCTTTTTTCTGCGCCTGGATTTCCGCGGTTCGATCGAGCACGTCGTTTGATCCAGCCCGGTTGATGTGCCCCAAGAGTTTACCGCAAACCTGCAGTTTCCGCTCATTCCCGCGTAGGCGGGAATCCAGGGCCACGTTCTCCAAACCACGTGCTTAAGCACTGGGTCCCCGCTTTCGCGGGGACGAGCGGCTGAATGCCTTACGCTTCCTTGAAGCGGTAGCCGACGCCGTACAGCGTTTCGATCATTTCGAAATCGTCGTCGACGACTTTGAACTTCTTGCGCAGGCGCTTGATGTGGCTGTCGATGGTGCGGTCGTCGACATAGACCTGGTCGTCATAGGCGGCGTCCATCAGCGCGTTGCGGCTTTTCACCACGCCGGGGCGGGTGGCGAG
>JANMSZ010000221.1:0-2340 GCA_031389925.1 Hyphomicrobiales bacterium
GGCAGCTTCTTGAAGGCGTCGTTGGTCGGCGCGAACACCGTGAACGGGCCTGTGCCCGACAGCGTATCGACGAGGCCGGCGGCCTTCACGGCGGCGACCAGTGTGGTGTGGTCCTTCGAATTGACGGCGTTCTGGATGATGTTCTTCGAGGGATACATCGCGGCGCCGCCGACCATCTTGGTCTGCTCTTTGTTCATATCTTGCGCGAAGCTCGGGGCGGTGGCGTTGATGCCGAGGCTCAGCGCCATCACAGCGGCTCCGGCCAAAGCGAGTTTGTGGATGCGGGTCATGGTCACTCCGTTTGCTCTGTTTTTCACGTCCCCATTTGGCGGAGACATTGAGAGCTACGGAGGCGCGCTTCTCACGGATGCAAAGCGGCGGTCACAGACTCGTGAGCTTGCCGGTGGCGATCACCGGTCCGGTCGGTTGACCGGTGGGCGAGCCGCCCGGCGGCTCCAGCGACACCGCGAGCACGGCATTGCTGACCGTCAGCGCCGCGAGATCGGCCGGGATGGCGATGGTGACGGCGCGGTCGGCGCGCAACATGCCGAGCGGGCGTGGTTTGCCATCGGCCGGGATCAACCACAATTCGGGCTCACGCGTCGCGTCGGCAGTGTAAGCCGCCGGCACCACGGCGATGCGGCCGTTGCGCGTGTCGATGGTGGCGACGAAATGGCGATGACCGCCGCCGTCAATGCCCGCCGTTAGCGGCGCCTGCTGCGGCGCATTGCCGAGATAGATCAACGCACCAAGGCAGGCTGCGGCCAGCGCCCCGGTGGCGAGCGAGAGCCCGCGCCAGAAGGCGATATTCTGCCACCAGCCGGCGCTTTGTTTTTCGGCCGGCAAGTCAGCGTTGACGGTGGCGGCAATGCGATCCCACACCGCCGGCGGCGGTGTGACCTCGTCGATCTCCGCGGCCCAGGGTGTCAGCCGTTCTTCCCAGATCGCGACCATGCGCGCGAAGCCGCGGTCGCGTGCGACCCGTTGCTCGGCCGCGTCACGCTCCGCGCCGGCCAGCACGCCGAGCGCAAGCTCGGCGGCGAGCAGTTCGTCTTCCGGCATCTGGTCGGTCATGTCGCTCATTGCTGCAGGCAGCTCTTCAGTTTGATCATCGCGCGCCGAATCCAACTCTTCATCGTGCCGAGCGGCACGCGCATGCGCGCCGCCAGATCCTCATAGGTGTTGCCGTCGAAGAAGGCCCCACGCAGCGCCGCGCGTTCGCGCGCCTCGAGACCTTCCAGGCAGGTGTGCAGCCGGGCGTGATCCTGCGCGCTCTCCAGCGCGCGGTCGGCGACAGGCGAACTGTCGGCGACATCGTCTGCCGCCTCGATCGGGTCCATGTGGCGGCTGCGCTTGGTGGCGCGCAGCCGGTCGATGGCGCGGTTGCGCGCGATTGCGATCAACCAAGTCATGGGGCTGGCGCGGGCGGCGTCGAAATCGGCGGCCTTGCGCCATACCGTCACGTAGACCTCCTGAAGCACGTCCTCGGCTTCGCTGCGTTCTCCCAAGATACGCAAGCAGACGCCAAAAAGCTTCGCCGAGGTCAGCCGATAGACGGTCTGCAACGCCGCGCGGTCACCGGCCGGGATGCGGACCAGTGCGGCGACGATCAGGCTTCGGTTGGTGTCGAGATCCATCGCCCCAGCAGTCACACATCATCGGTGCATGAAACTCTACGGCGTCGCCGGGGCGGGGACAATTATGGGGCGGGTCACAATTACGCGGGGTCGCGCGTGAGCAGATGCATTTCGCCGCAATCCACGCAGCGGACGCGCGATTGCGGCCGGGCGAGGCCCGCCAGCGTCGCATCGTCGGTAATCAGCACAAAACTGGCTGTGACCGGGCATTGATAGCGCAACGCGCCATGCGCCCGCATGGTCGCCGCCGCGCGCCGCACCATGCTGGCGGCTTGGCTGTAGGCGGAGGTGTGGGTCGTGCTCCAGGTCGTCGGAAGGGCCATGGTCACCTCCTGCTGCGCTGCACCATATAATGCGCCGCGGTGCGGGATGGTTCCTGGATAAGGCTGCTCAATCGATGAGCACGGGGAATTTATGAGCACCATCGGCGCCGAGCGGCAGAGGCTCGACCCGGGTGACCGCGTTCAACGGCATCGCGCCATAAAGATGCGGAAACAGCGCTCCCCCGCGCGATGTTTCCCATTTCAGCCCGTCACCGAGCAACTTTGCATCGACATAGAGCAGCAGCAGATCGCGCTGTCCGGCAAAGTGTTTTGCGGCCGTTTCGACGTCATGACCGGCAATGGAAAAATGGATGTAGCCATCGGACAATTCGATAGCGGCGCCCCGATATAGGCCAATTTCAGTGGCGTCTGACCACTTG
>JANMSZ010000228.1:0-9647 GCA_031389925.1 Hyphomicrobiales bacterium
GCGCGCGATCAGCGGCGTCAGCCTGGCGATCACGTCGGAGCGCTCGGCCTGGACATGCCGCACCAGCGCGCCGATCTCGACCGCGCCGTTCTTCTCCGCGATGCCGTCGAGGCCGCTAATGCCATTGATGTCGATCAACATACTGGGTGCTGATAGCCGCATATTGAGGGTAGCGATGAGGCTCTGCCCACCGGCCAGCAGGCGCGCGTCTTTATGCTCGCCGAGCAGCGCGACCGCCTCATCGAGCGAGCGGGCCTTCTTGTAGGCGAATGGCGCCGGCTTCACGTTTCCCCCATATTCTCTTTTTTCTTATTCTGAACGAGAACGGGGGCAAGTCAAAGGGGGAGAGTCAAAGGGGGAGAGTCAAAGGGGCGTCTAGTCGCCGTCCGTCTTGCGGTTGGTGAAGCGGGCGTTGCCCAATCCAGTCCCTATCGTCAGCGCTCCCCAGTGTTCGACGTCGGTCATGAACGGCGCCTCACTCAGGCCCTGCACCACGGCGTCGTTATGCATGACGATGGCGGTGTCTTCGCCGCCGATCTTGGGGATCGCGGTGTGCAGCAGCAGCGGCAGATTGAATTTGCTGCTCTCCCAGTTGCCCGGCAGGTTCTGCGCGCCGCGCTCGATAGTGCCGTCCTGCTCGATGATGCCGGGGCAGCCGATGCCGATGAAGGGCGCCAGCTTGAACTTCTCTTCCTCGGCCTGCTTGATCAGGTCTTTCAGCATCTTCACCAGTCCGTCGACCGCGTCTTCACGATCGATCTTCTTCTCGTCGGCGTGCCGCCATAACTCGAATTTCCAGACACTGGCCTTCGACAGATCGGGCGCTTTCTTCAGATTGAGATCGACCACGCCGGCCCGCATATTGGTGCCACCGATATCGACCGCCAGGATGGCGTTGTGGCCCTTGAACAGCCATTTCGGCGCCAGATGCGCGGCGCCGATCAAGCCGGCTTTGTCGGGATCGTTGCGGACCGGGATCAGATCGATGTCTACGCCCTCCGCTTTGAGAATGATGGACGTCCGGGCGATGCTGAGTTCGCCGACGCGGCTGTCGCGAAAGCCGCCGCCGATGACAATTCGCTCGGTGTCTTTCCAGGCCTTGAGCTTGAGGAAGCGGCGAATGACCAGGGCCAGCTCCTGCGCGAATTCCTCCACCGCGCTGTGGATCACCGCCGCGGCTTCAAGGTCGCCTTTGACCAGGCCTTCATCGAGCGCTTTTTTGGTCAGCTTTTCGCTGGGCTTGTCGCCGAACGGATCCACGCCGCTTTTGCGCAGCAGCTTGCGCCAATTCTCCACGATGTCGAGGAACGCGCCCTTGCTGGCGCGGTCGCCGAGGAAGCCTTCGTCGTCCTTGATCTCGACATTATAACTGTCGACCTCGACCGCGGGCAGGCGGGCGGAGCCGTGGGCAGCGATCATCGGCAGCGTCGTCGTCTCTGACATGAAATCTCCCCCTGGCCATTATCAACGGCGTTCGGGGCGGAAAGTTTCATGGAGCGCCCCCACTCGCGGGGAGGCGGCTTGCCACGTATAAAGTAGGAAAAAGCCTAAGGGGGGAGCGGATGCCGAAAGAGTTCGAGGGAAAAGTCGTCGTCGTCAGCGGCGGCAGCCGCGGCATCGGCCGGGGGATCTCCATGGCCTTCGCGCGCGAGGGCGCGCAGACGGTGCTGGCGGCCGCCAGCGCCGCCAATCTCGCCGAGGGTGCCAAGGCGGTCGCAGCGGCGGGCGGGCCCGAGCCGATGACGATTGCCGGCGATCTGCGCACGCTCGCCGGCTGCGAGCAGGTCTTCGCCAAGGTCAACGAACGCTTCAAACGCTGCGACGTGCTCATCAATAATGCCGGCGCCACCAAAGGCGGCAAGTTTTCCGAACTGGCGGACGATCTCTGGGCCGACGGCTTCGCGCTGAAATATCACGCCGCCGTGCGGCTAACGCGTCTGTTCTGGCCGCTGCTGAAGGAGGCGCATGGCAGCGTCATCAGTATCGGCGGCGGCGCGGCGCGCTCGCCGGGTCCGGAGTTTCTCATCGGCGGTTCGGTGAACGCGGCCTTGGCGAATTTTTCTAAAGGCCTCGCCGTGCTGGGTAACCGCGACGACATCAACGTCAATGTCATTCATCCCGGCACTGTGCAGACCGAGCGTTACGAACAACTGGTCGCGAGTTTCGCCAAGGCGCAGAACAAGACCGAGGAACAAGTGCGCGCCGATCAGCTATCGAAGAGTGGACTGCGCCGCATTGGCCAGCCCGAGGACGTCGCCGAACTCGCGGTGTTTCTCGCCAGCGCCAAGGCGCGCCACATTCAGGGTACGTCGGTTACGGTCGATGGCGGCGGTACGCCGGGGTATTACTAGCGCATGATCCCGAAAAGTGGGCACCGGTTTTCGGACAAGATCATGCGCAAGAACTAAATGAGCGTCTTCACGATATCGATGGCCCGCCGCAGTAGCGTCATTGACGCTTCCAGCGTGCGGAAGCCGGCGTGCGCGGTCAGCGTCACGTTCGGCATCTTGGTCAGCGGATGATCGGCCTTCAGCGGCTCGGCGTGGAACACGTCGAGCCCGGCGTGGCGGATGTGGCCGCTGGCAAGCGCCGCGAGCAGCGCCGCTTCGTCGACCAGCGCGCCGCGTGCGGTGTTGACGAAGATCACGCCCTTCTTCATGCGCGCGATGCGCTCGGCGTTGAGAAAGCCGCGGGTTTCGTCGCCCAGCGTCAGGTTTATCGACACCACGTCGGCGCGCGCCAGCAGGTCGTCGATCTCGACCATCGGCACGGTCACATCGGCGTGGCGGGTGCGGTTCCAACCGATCACCTCCATGCCCATGCCGGCGCCGATGCGCGCGACCTCCCGGCCGATGCCACCGAGCCCGATGACGCCCAGTGTCTTGCCGCGCAGCTGCACGCCTTCCTGTGGCGTCCAGGTGCCGGCGCGGACCTCGCGGTCCATGCGCGCCACGTCGCGGGCGGCGGCGACCATCAGCGCGATGGAATGCTCGGCCACCGCGGTGTCACCGTAGCCCTTGATGATGTGGACCTTGATGCCGCGGGCGTTGATCTCGCCGACGTTCATGTAGCTCGCCGGGCCGGTGCCGAGGAACACGATGTGCTTGAGTTGCGGGCACTGCGCCACCAGTTCGGTCGGCATGTAGGAGTGGTCGTCAATGGCGATGTCGTAGCCGCCGATCACGCGCGGCAGTTCCTCGCGCGCGAACGGTTTCATATTGACGTCGATCGGCGGATCGCCGGCCTGGATCACGCTGGCCCAAACGGGGGCGAGTTGGTCGTTGCAATCGAAGAAAATGGATTTCATGTGCTTTCCTTGACGGATTTGATGAATGCAGTTTGGCCTGCAGGTCAAGCCTAAGTTCGCAACAAGGCCGCAATTACTTGCGTTGACGGCACCGCAGGCCCGGAATACACGCTTCGAGCCCCGGCGGGGCCCAACGGACGATTCAATGAAACTTGCCAGTTATAAAGTGCGCGGGCGGGAGAGTTTCGGCGCCGTGGTGGGCCACGGCGCCGGGCAGGGCGTGGTCGATCTCAAGCCGCGCTTCGGCCCGCACTTTGCCTCGATGCTCGACGTGCTGCGCAATGAGGATGGCCTTAGGCTGGCGCGCGAGGCGATCAGCGGCGTGCGCGCCGACTTTTCGGTCTCCGAAGTGGAATGGCTGCCGCCGCTATTGGCGCCGGAAAAGATCCTGTGCATCGGCATCAATTACGCCAACCGCAACGCCGATTACGGCGACGCCGAGGCGCCGAAATATCCGAGCATGTTCTATCGCGCGCCGGCCTCGCTCGCCGGGCATCAACAGCCGCTGGTGCGGCCGTTCGAATCCGAACAGCTCGACTATGAAGGCGAGATCGCCTTGGTGATCGGCCGCGCCGGCCGCCGCATCGCGCATGATCAAGCGCTCGATCACGTCGCCGGCGTCACGTTGTGCAACGAGGGGACCATTCGCGATTGGGTGCGTCACGGCAAATTCAACGTCACGCAAGGTAAGAACTGGGACTCGACCGGCAGCATCGGCCCGTGGATCGTCACCACCGACGAGGTCGATCTCACCAAGCCGCTGCACATCACTGTCAAGCTCAACGGCACGGTGACGCAAGACGACACCACCGCCAGCATGATCAAGTCTTTCTCCGACATCATCGCCTATGTCAGTACCTTCATGACGCTCAAGCCGGGCGATGTCATCGCCACCGGCACGCCGGTCAAGCTTGGGCCCAAAAGCGAGACGCCCACGTGGCTCAAGCCCGGCGACGTCCTCGAAATCGAAGTTCCGGAAATCGGCGTGTTGCGCAATAGCGTGGTGATGGAATCATGAGCGACGAGAAGAAGCCGGTCGAGAAAGCAGCCTGCATCATCGCTTGGCCGGCCGGTCATTCGCGCTCGCCTTTGATCCATAATTATTGGGCGCAGAAATATAATCTCAACGTCGAGTATCGGCGCGAGGCCGTGCCGCCGGAACAGCTCACCGATTTCGTCACGCATTTGCGCGAGCGCGGCTATGTCGGCGGCAACGTCACGGTGCCGCACAAGGAAAAGGTGCTGGCGCTGTCTGAACCCGACGAGCGCGCCCGCGCCGTCGGGGCCGCCAACTGCCTATGGTACGACGGCGACACGCTGCGTTCGACCAATACCGACGTCGCGGGCTTCCTCGCCAATCTCGACGCGGTGACACCGGGTTGGGACCGCGGGTTGGAGAGCGCCGTGGTGCTCGGCGCCGGCGGCGGCGCGCGCGCCGTGGTGTTCGCACTGCTGCAGCGCGACGTTCGGCGCGTCTATGTGATCAACCGCACGCTGGAGCGCGCGCAGGCCTTGAACAAGAAATTCGGTTCGCGCGTGATCGCCGCCGGCTGGGACGAGACCACCGGGCTGCTGGGCGGCGCAGGGCTGCTGGTCAACACCACCACGCTTGGCATGTTCGGCCAACCGCCACTGCCCATCAATCTGCGCTGCCAGGCTTCGCTCGTCGTGGCGGACCTGGTCTATGCGCCGCTGGTCACGCCGCTTTTGGCGACGGCGCGGGAAAAGGGCCTACGCACGGCGGACGGGCTCGGCATGCTGTTGCAACAGGCGGTGCGCGGCTTCGAGCGCTGGTTCGGTGTCACGCCGGAGGTGACGCCGGAACTCCGCGCTTTGGTTGAGGCCGATCTGCTCGCCACCGCGGCCCCGAAACCGCCGGTTCCGCCGGTCAAAGTAAAGCCCGCGCCGACGCCGAAGGCAAAAAAGCCCCGGAATAATAGGCCGGCCTAGGGGTTCTCTTGCCTGACGGCCGCAAAGACCGGCCGCTTGGGAGGTCATAATGCATTCGATGAATATAACACTGCGCGTCGTCCGCGCCGTCACATTTGCCGCCGCGCTTTCCGCCACACTTGCCGCGTTGGCGCTGTCGGCCAACACCGCCAACGCGCAGCAGCCGGGCCGCATCCGCGGCGAGATCGCCAAAGCCGACGGGCCGATGATGTCGCTCAAGACCCGCGATGGTGCCATGCTGAACGTCAAGCTGGCCGACGACGTGCGCGTCGCGGCGCTGGTCAAGGCGACGCTGGCCGACATCAAACCCGACAGCTTCATCGGCGTCGCCGGCGTCCCGGAAGCCGATGGCAGCATCAAGGCCTATTCGATTCACATCTTCCTGCCGGCGCAGCGCGGCGTCGTTCCCGATCGCCACGGCGCGTGGGACGGCAAGCCGAACAGCACCATGACCAACGGTTACGTCGCGAACACCGTGACGGTCAAGGACGGCGAGACGCTGATGGTGAAGTACAAAGAGGGCGAGAAGAAAGTCGTCGTCACCAAGGACACCGTGATCGCCGCCGTCGCGCCGGGCAACAAAGACGAACTGAAAGCCGGCACGCCGATCATCATCATGCAGTCCGACAAGCAGGCTGACGGTTCGGTTTTGGCCAAGAACGTCTATGTCGGGCGCGGCGGCGCGCCGGGGATGTGATGGGAGACACGATGTTAAAACGGATCGCCTGCGTCTTGATGCTTGCGACGTTCGCGACCGGCGTTTCGGCGCAACAGCCGCAAGGCATGCGCGTCGCCGGCACGGTCGAAAGTCTCGATGGCCAGGTGTTGTCGGTCAAGACGGCCGCGTCCGGCACGGTGAAGGTCAATCTCACCGCCGACGCGATGGTGTTCGGCGTCAGCAAAGCCACGCTGGCCGACGTCAAGGCCGGCGCTTTCATCGGCGTCGGCGCTTTGCCACAGGCCGACGGCAGCCAGCGGGCATTGCAGGTGACGGTGTTCGCCGAGGTGCAGCGCGGCCTGGGTGAGGGTCATCGTCCGTGGGACCGGCAGCCCAACAGCACCATGACCAATGCCACCGTCGATCAGGTTGTCGGGAGCGTCGACGGCCAGGTGGTGACGGTCAAATACAAAGACGGCGAAAAGAAAATCGTGATCCCGCCGGATGCCGTCATCCTGGCTTATATTGTCGGCGACAAAGCCGAACTCAAGCCGGGTGCCGCGATCGGCATCGTGCGCGCAGTGAAGAAGCCGGACGGCTCGCTGGAAGCCAATCGCGTCAATGTCGGGCGCGGTGGGGTGGTGCCGCAGTAGGCTCCACCGCCGTATTGGCCCGCCGCGTCGGCGCGTGGGCCGAACCGCGCGCGGTGACGTCGAGATCCGTCAAGCGCTAGTGAGCCGGCGGCTGCGGAAAACGGCGCGCCTGATCGCCGAGCCGTTAGCCTTTCCAGGTCGGCTGGCGCGGGTGCACGGCATCTTTGAAGATGTCGAAGCTTTTCCAAGCCGGTTCCGGCGGGTCGCAGTGAGGCTGCGGCGTATAGATAGATGGTCCGGTCATCTGCATGTCGGGAATGTAGCGCGGACAATTGGGGAAAATGGCCCGGGCTTCCAGCCGCACGATCAATTGCGCGCCCACGGTCTCCTTGAGCAGCGGGTCGTCGTCGCGAACGTGCGCGCTACCGTTGACGCGCAGCCGCCTCGGCGTGCCGTGCAAGGCGATGAACAGCAGTCCGACGTTCGGGTTCACCACGACGTTGCCGAGGCTCTTGAACATGCCGTTGCCGTCGTAATCGGGGAAGGCCAGTTCGGACGGACCGGTCACCCGCACGAAGCCGGGCATGCCGCCTTTGAATGAGCAGTCCGGGCGGCCATCGGCGTCCGCGGTCGCGATGAAGAAATAAGCCGCGCTTTCGATGAAGGTTTTGTCTTCGGCGCTGAACGCTGTCCGGGCCAGGCTTTCCAGCCTGTCGGAGATACGCCGGCTATCGAAACGGTCCTGCAGTTGGCGGTTGCCGTCGTGATACAGAATACTCATTGCCCCACCTCGCTCGTTCAATGACCGAGATTTCCATTTTACAACAGTAGCCCGAGGTATGCTTGCGCAGCGCGCCCCCGAGTACAAGCCCGTAAAACTAAACCCGCTGTTCCGGGGCGCCCCGTTCGAAGCGGATGCCGAGCGTCTTGATGCGCGAGGCCAGCGTCGTCGGCTTGACGTCGAGCATCTCGGCGGCGCCGCCGCGGCCGAACACCTTGCCGCCGCAAGCCTCCAGCGCCGCCATGATATTGATGCGGTCGCGCTCGCGGCGGTCGTCGTCGGTCAGCACCGGCGGTTTGGAGCCTGCAGCCTGCGCACGGCGGCCGAGCTGGGTGGATGCGCCGAGGTCCGGCAGATCGATACGCACACGGCCGTTGCGCGCCAGAATGGCGGCACGCTCGATCACATTCTGTAGCTCGCGCACATTGCCGGGCCAGGCGTAGGCCGACAGCCGGCGCGCATCGCCTTCGGTCAGCCGCAACTCACCGGTCTTGAGCTTCTTGGTGACCTCGCGCAGCAGATGCACGGCAAGCAGCGGGATATCGTCGGTGCGTTCGCGCAGCGGCACCAGTTCGACCGGAAACACATTGAGCCGGAAATACAGGTCTTCGCGGAAGCCGCCGCGCCGCACCTGTGACTTCAGATCGCGGTTGGTGGCGGCGATGACGCGGACGTCGACGTTACGGGTGCGCGCTTCGCCGACGCGCTCGAACTGGCCCTCCTGCAACACGCGCAACAGCTTGCCTTGCAGCGCCAGCGGAATTTCGCCGACTTCGTCGAGGAACAGCGTGCCGCCGTCGGCCAGTTCGAAACGGCCGATGCGGTCGCGCAGCGCGCCGGTGAAGGCGCCCTTGGCATGGCCGAAGAATTCGCTCTCGAACAGATCGGCTGGGATTGCCGCGCAATTGACCCGGATCAGCGGGCGATGGCTGCGCTTGCTGTCGTCGTGGATGGCGCGCGCCACCAGCTCCTTGCCGGTGCCGCTCTCGCCGGTGATCAGCACGGTGGCGTCGGTCGGCGCCACCAGATCGACCTGGCGCAGCGTCTGCTGGATGGCGGCGCTGTTGCCGATGATGCCGTGGTGATTGCCGTCGATGCGGATTTGCTCCTGGAGGTAGGCATTCTCCAATTCGAGCTTCTTGCGCAGCCGCTCGACCTCCTGATGCGCGGCGCGCAGCTTCTCGTCCGCATCATGACGTTGACTTACGTCGCGGAACACGATCACCGCCCCGATCAGCACGCCGTTATCGCGAATGGGTGTGGATGTGTAATCCACCCAGAACGAGGTGCCGTCCTTGCGCCAGAACTTCTCATGATCGACCTGATGCACGGCGCCGTCGCGGAACGCCGCGTAAATCGGACACTCGTGTTCGTGATAGTGCGAGCCATCGGCGTGGGTGTGGTGCACCAGCGAATGCATGTCGTGGCCGACCAATTCCTCGGCCTTCCAGCCCAGCATCCGCTCCGCGGCCGGATTGACGAAGGTGGTCTTGCCCACGGCGTTGACGCCATAGATGCCTTCGCCGGCCGCGCGCAGGATCAACTGGTTCTCGCGCTCGATGCGACCGGAAGCGGCATCGGCGCCACCGTCTGCCTTTTCTCGATGCACACTCATTAGTCGGCCCTCGAATGGAGACGATCTTTCGTGGTCAAAACCACGAAATTTCGTCGACTACGAGATATCGTAAGCAAGATGTGGGCCAACCACGGGCCTTTCTCGCATGCGGCATCGGAAGTGCGGAACTTGGCACCGAAGTTGCTCTGTCTACGGGTAACGGCTTCAGGGCCATTGCGGCGCACCGATTGGAGTTACCCATGTCCACCTTCGACAACCCCTTCGACCCATCCCGGCCGTTGCACAGCACCGGCTGCGCCTGCGGTCGCCACGCCAGCGACGCCGAGCACGCCCGCGACCTGCAACTGCAATGCGCGCCGGTCGAGAGCGAAGAGAAGCGCTACGAGAACGTGGTGGCCTCGGCCGTAATGCGGCAGTTGTTTCCGCAAGACGCCGGCCGTCGCGCCTTCCTGAAAACGCTCGGAGCCTCAACGGCCTTCGCGGCGCTGTCGCAGTTCTTCCCGTTGAAGGTGGCGACTGAAGTCTTCGCCGCTGGCGGGCCGATCGAGAAGAAGGACCTCAAGGTCGGCTTCATCCCGATCACCTGCGCCACGCCGATCATCATGGCCAAGCCGATGGGCTTCTATGAAAAGCACGGCCTCAACGTCGAAGTGATCAAGACCGCCGGCTGGGCGGTGATCCGCGACAAGACCATCAACAAGGAATACGACGCGGCGCACATGCTGTCGCCGATGCCGATCGCCATCACCATGGGCATCGGCTCCAACCCGATTCCCTACACC
>JANMSZ010000318.1:0-14081 GCA_031389925.1 Hyphomicrobiales bacterium
CAGCAAACAGCCATATCCGGCGACAGCATGCCGGCCGGCTACGAATCCTGGATCGTGAAATTCAGGGCGAGCAACGATCCCGATGAGATCGGTGCCGAAGAGTATGCTTATTCGCTAATGGCAAAGGCCGCAGGGATTGAAATGTCGCCGGCAACCCTGCTCAAGACCGCCAAGGGAAACTACTTCGCGGCCCGCCGCTTCGATCGCACACCCGAAGGACGCGTTCATATCCACACCGCGAGCGGCCTGCTCGACGTCGATCACCGTATGCCGCAGATAGACTACGATAGCCTGCTCCGCTTGACGCGAATTCTGACACGTGACGAGGGTCATGTGCGGCAGATGTTTCGGCGCATGGTTTTCAACGTGCTCGTGCACAACCGTGACGACCATTCCAAGAATCACGCGTTCCTCATGGCGGCGGACGGCACTTGGCATCCGACGCCGGCATATGACCTGACGCTATCCGACGGCCCTGCCGGCGAGCACAGCCTCGCCGTGGCAGGCGAAGGCAGAAACCCCGCCCATCGGGACATCATGAAAGTCGCCAACGACGCATCTATTCCGAAAGGAGAAGCCGACGCCATTGTCGAGAAGGTGCGATCGGCTGTCGCCAACTGGCCGCATTACGCCGAGGCCGCAGCGCTATCGGCGCGGCGGACGGCAGCGATCAAAGTTTTGCTGAAATGAACCCAGCGTCGCCGCAAGACACGCAACGATCCCCAAGCCAGACCCCTAGCAAGTAGCGTGCTACGCTTGCACCTCAGGGGGACGGGTCAGGAGAGTTATAATTCATGGCCACCGCAATCGACCTGCGCCGTCTGGCGCTTGCGCTAGAAGGCACGACCGAAGCGCCGCATTTCGACCGCACGGCGTTCAAGGTCGCGCGCATCTACGTCACGCTGGCGCCCGACAAGCGCACCGCCAATTTCAAGTTCATGCCCGACGAGCAGGCGCTCAAGTGCACGGTCGCGGCCGACGCCTTTGCGCCGGTGCCGAATGCCTGGGGCAAGCAAGGCTGGACCACCGCCACGCTAGCCAAGCTCAGCGTCGCCGAACTCAAAGCCGCGCTGGCGATGGCGTGGGCGCACGCGCAGCCGAAGAAAAAGAAGCTCGTAGGGCGGATTAGCGAAGCGTAATCCGCCGGCGGCGCAAATGGCGGGTTACGCCTTCGGCTAACCCGCCCTACAAACGGCCTCAGGCCGCCCTTACGGTCTTGATGAAATTGTCGAGTTCGACCTGCAGGTTGCGGCTCTCGCTCGAGAGCACCTGGGCTGCGCGCAACACCTTGGCGGCCTCAGTGCCGGTCTCCGACGCGTCGCGGTTGACCGCGGTGATGTTCTTGGCGACGTCGGCGGCGCGTTGCGCGGCCTGCGCGATGTTGTGCGAGATTTCCTGGGTGGCGTTGCTCTGCTGGGTCACCGCGGACGTGATCGCGACCGAAATCTGGGCGATCTCGCCGATCGTGCCGCTGATCAGGTTGATGGCGGCGACCGACTCTTGCGTCGTGTCCTGGATGCCTTCGATCTGCGTCTTGATGGCTTCGGTGGCATCGGCCGTCGCGGTCGCCAGGTTCTTGACCTCGCTGGCGACAACGGAAAAGCCGCGCCCCGCCTCACCCGCCCGCGCCGCTTCGATTGTCGCGTTCAGCGCCAGCAGATTGGTTTGACGCGCGATGGCGCCGATCATCGCCACGACCTCGCCGATCTGGTTGGCCGACTGCGACAACCGCGCGATGCGGCTGTCGGTTTCCTTGGCCTGGCGCACGGCGTCGGCTGCGATTTCGGTGGACCGCTTGGCCTGACGGCTGATCTCCTCGATGGAAAAACCGAACTCGGAGGTGGCGTGCGCGATCGACTGCACGTTGGCGGAGGCTTCGTCCGACACGACCGTCGCCTCGGCCGACAGGTTCTGCGTGGCGCCGGCGTTCCGCGTCAAAGTGCCCGCCGCGCTCTCAAGCTCGCCCGCAGCCGAGGAGACCGTGCGCACGATATTGCCCACGGCCGTTTCGAACTTGTCGGCGATGTCGCGCACCATGGTCTCGCGTTCGGCGGCAAGCGCGGCGGCGGCGTGTTTTTGCTCCCGTTCGAGCGTTTCCAGCCGCATCAGATTGTCCTGGAACGTATTGGCCGCGCGGGCGGCGTCGCCGATCTCGTCGCCGCGCGCTGTATAGGGGATGTTCAGCTCGCGCGCACCGCCGGCGAGCTTGAGAAGCATGGCCGCGATCTGCCGGATCGGCCGGCCGATCTCGAGCACGCCGAAGGCCCCAGCTCCAATCAAGATGCAAATGACGAAAAGACCGAAGCTCAAATTGAGCCGCGCGCTCTCGTTCATGCGATCGGTCGCCGCGGCCATGCGTTGCGCGGCGCGCACCTGCGCGGCCGAAATCGCCTTCTCGACTATATCGTCGATCTGCTTTCCGGTTTTTTCGTTGGCGGCCAGCGGCACGTTTATTTCCGCGTAGTCCTTCTTGAGCCGCGTCATCTCGGCGGCGGTCTGCGCATAGAGATTGGCCAAGCCGCTGAGGTCGATAAGCCGGCTGCAATCCGAAACTTCCGTGCATTGCAGGAGCGCACCGTTGAGCAGCGTATCGGCGAGGTTCAGATTTCGCTGCAGTTCGCCCAGCGCCCCGTCCGCTTCGCGTTCCGAAATGGCCAGCCGGATTTCGCGGGTGCCGATTTGCATGCGCTGCAGACCGACGCTGGCGCGCAGAAGGTCGGCGGTGGCGGCCTGTTCGACGCGCTCCATCTCCGCCTGTTGCGAGATCAGCGCGCTGTTGTGGTGCTGGTTGGCGATCATGCCGGCGACCAAGACGACGCCGGTGCCCACCGTGAAAGCCAGCTTGCTTCCGATGCGGAATTTTATGCTTCTGATGCTGGGCCAGGAGACGTGAAACATCCGATGCGCCTTGGAGCAACCCTCTCAAAAGCGCACCACGGCTGCGGAAATCGCCCGCATCCGAAGGCCGCTAGAACCGCAGATTCTGCAACTGTACAGAACTCTCCGTTTAGAGATGGTTAACCAAGACCGCCGCGGGCGCCCCGGAAAGGCCCAGCGACGGGTACGCACGACGGCCGCATCGGGCCCGCGCGGCCCTCTCCGCATGAAAAAATGGCTGTCCCTGCCGCGATTTTACCGATACATGCGGCGCCAAAGCCGCGACGCGGATCAGGGAGATGAACATGCGGGCCAGCCTTCGGAACACGCTAACGGCATTCATGCTCGTCGCCGGATTGAGCGCAGCAGCCACCATCGCAACAGCCCAAACCGCGGGAAAGACCATGACCACAGCTTCAGGACTGCAGATCAGCGACAGCACCGTCGGCACCGGCGCCGCGCCTAAGACCGGGCAGATCTGCGTCATGCACTACACCGGCTGGCTCTATGTGAATGGCGCCAAGGGCAAGAAGTTCGACTCCTCGGTCGACCGCGGCCCCCCGTTCGAATTTCCGATCGGCACCGGCCGGGTCATCAAGGGCTGGGACGAAGGCGTCGCGTCCATGAAGGTCGGCGGCAAACGCACCCTCATCATTCCGCCCGCGCTCGGCTATGGCGCGAGCGGCGCCGGCGGCGTCATCCCGCCCAACGCCACGCTGGTGTTCGATGTCGAATTGCTGGCCGTGAAGTAACGCCCGTCCCGCGCATCGCGCGGACGAGCCAGCTTGCGCGAGGCGAGATCGTCCTCGACGACGGCAATGCGGATGGGCTTCTTGGGCTTGGTGCTGGACAAGACAGTCGCTGCGTTTGGCATGCGTTCAAGCTATCACGTTTGGCGGCGGCGGGAACCGGGAACAGGAGCGCCGCCCAGGCGTTCTCACAGCGCCCGCGCCGGGTGACAACCGGCCCCAACGGGGATGACGGACGCAGTTGATTTTGCCGGTTTCTGACTGCGGCAGCAACGCATCGGTACGCGTAGCGTCTAACCTGTTCCCGGCGCGGGCACCCGGGCGCTGAAAAAGCAAGAGCCACCGCGATTCGCAATCGCGATGGCTCAGGTTTTACGCCGTCGCTATTCCGCGGCTTGCAGGCCGGGTTGCGCGGTGCCGTTCAGCCGATCCTGCGCGGCGACCAGACGCTGCATCACCTTGAGGTCGCGGTCGCTCAGTTGCAGGCAGGCATCGGCCCAGATCTGCACGATGCGGTCGAGTTCGGCGAGCGGAACCGGATTGACCTCGCGGCCGGCCTGGAACACGGCGCGGTTGCCGTTATGGCGGCGCTTGTTGCGCACCATGTAGTCGCGCGCTGCTTCGATACCCTGCCCCGACTCGACCACCATATGGATCAGCCCGGCTTCCTTCATCTCGTCGGCGGTGTAGGTCTGGCCGCTGAGCATCATTCCCTCGGCGAAGGCCGCGCCGCAGCGGCGCGACACCAGGCTATAGGCGCCCATGCCCGGGAACAGCCCAAACATTGTTTCCGGGAAGCCGAACTTGGCCTGCTTCTCGGCGATGATGATGTTGAACGACAGCAGCGACTCGAAGCCGCCGCCGAGCGCGTCGCCCTGCGCCAGGCCGATGGTGATCATCGGCAGGCCGAGCGTCTTCATGTTGCTGTCGAGAATGCGCACGCAGGATTCGCCGTAGGCCACCAGCGCGGCGCGATCACGCTCGCGAATCCGGTCGGCGAACAGATTGAGATCGCCGCCGAGATTGAAAATTCCGGACGTCCGCGAGCCGAGCAGCAAATATTTCAGCTCGGTGGGGCGATCCACGAACGACGCGACGATGCCGCGCTGCCAGGCGTGGAAGTCTCCCAGCAGATCGGGATTGTAGCTCGCCCGTCCGCGCGGCCGCATGAAGGTCCACAGCGCGCCGATCTCTTGCTCGAAATTGACTTCGAGCTGCTCCAGCTCGAACAGCCGGCGCGCGTCGGTGATCTTCTTGAGATCGATGACCTTGGGCTCGGCCGCTTTGGGGTCGAGCACTTTGAGATCGACCATTCCTGGATCGATCAAGGGCCGTTGAATCGTCATCGGCGCCAGTGGCGCCGCGTAGCCCCTGCGCTTCAGGGGGGAGGAAACGTCCGCATACGCATACATCGACATTTCTGCACTCTCATTAACTATTCCTTTACCCTAACAGAGTGTTGACGTTTTTTCAACGAGAGCGCGCGTCAGCATGCCTGCATTGCGCGCAGCACGCGCTCGCTTGCGATTCAAAATCTCCTTGTGTCATCGGCATAAATGCACGGCGCGATGCGAATTAACCACGGCAACGGATGTTTGCGAGCGCGCGTGGGTGAACCGTCCAAAGTTCCGAAATAACCAACAGTAATAGCGCCTGACGCTCGTGGTTATCGCGGTATGAATGGTCATACGAAAGTTTAAGTAAAATCGTCGTACGGCGTTGGCGACTAATTAAGCAAAACCCGCGATAGGCCGATCTGTTTGCGACCTGTTGAACTTCCCCGGATACCTTTGAACGTCGAGGGGACGGGCAGCTCATGCTGATCAAGAAATTATTCCAGACTCGCAGGGCCGACGCGGGCCTCCCAAAGGAGATTCGCGCTGCGCTGGTCGAGTCGCTATTTGCGCCCATCGTCTCGCTGATCGTCGGCGCCATCGCCTGCTCAATCATCGGCGTCGCTATCGCGCTGCGCGTCGGCGACTCTTACCTGATGGCCAATTCCGCGGCGATTTTCGCGGTCGGCATGCTGCGCGTCGCTTCCGCGGTGCTGTACCGTAAATCCAAGAAATCGGAGGACGCCGCCGCCACCAAACTGTGGGAGCGGGTCTACGAATATGGCGCCTGGACCTTCTCCGCTTTGCTCGGTTTGCTGTGCTGGCTGACGATCACGACGACCACCGACGCCACGCTTCAGATGGCGGTGACCACGACGTCGGCCGGCTATGCCGCGGCGATTTCCGGCCGCAACGCCGGACGGCCGCTCATTGCCGTCGGACAGCTCACCTTCTGCACGCTGCCGATGGCTATCGCGCTGCTGTTGTATGACGACTGGATGCACAAGGCGCTGGGCTTTGTGGTGTTGATGTTCATCTACGGCATGATGGACATCACGCTGAGCATCCGCGACATCATCCTCCAGGCGCTGACCATGACGCGCAAGGAAGCCGCGCTCGCCGCCCGTTTCGAGGAGCAGGCCAACCGCTTCGACGTCGCCCTCAACAACATGTCGCACGGCCTGTGTATGCTCGACCCGCAGGACCGCCTGCAGGTCTGGAACGAGCGGTTCCTTGAACTTCTGCACATGGAAAAGGCGCCGGTGCGCGTCGGCATGCGCATCGCCCAGTTGATCCGCCACAGCATGCGGGCCGGCAACCACAAATCCCAGAGCGTGAAGCAGGTCATCAGCGATTTGCTCGCCGGGCTCCGGTCGCAATCGCTCGATCAGTTCCTGACCTCGCCGGACGGCGAGCGCACCATTGCAGTGTCGCGCCGCATGATGCCGGGCGGCGGCTCGGTCGTCATTCTCGAGGACGTGACCGAACGAAAACGTGCGCAAGAGCGCATCGTGCATCTCGCCCGCTTCGATGAACTCACCGGTCTCGCCAACCGCACCCAGTTCCGCGAGCGCATCACCGCCATGCTCGGCGACGGCCATGGCCGCGAGAACAATGTCACGATTCATTTGATCGATCTCGACCGCTTCAAGACGATCAACGATACGCTCGGCCACCCGATCGGCGACAAGCTGCTCAAGGAAGTCGCGGCGCGGCTCACCGGCGTGATCGGCCCGGCCGACATGATTACCCGCTTCGGCGGCGACGAATTCATCGTGCTGCAGATCGGCACCGAGCGTCAGCAGGACGCCCAGACGCTGGCGCAGCGGCTGGCGCGCGCGCTCAACGAGCCGTTCGAAATCGAGGGCCATCGCATCGACATCGGCGCGTCGATCGGCATCGCCATGGCGCCGCACGACAGCGTCGACCCCGACGACTTGCTGAAGAAGGCCGACATGGCGCTTTACGCCGCGAAGAACGGCGGCGGCGGCAACCACCGCTTCTTTGCAATCGAGATGGAAGATTCGGCCCAGGACCGCCGCAACCTCGAGCTCGATCTGCGCGAAGCGCTCGCGCTCGACCAACTGCATTTGAAGTATCAGCCGCTGGTCGACCTGCGCACCGGCAAGATCACGACCTGCGAGGCATTGATGCGCTGGACGCACCCGCTGCGCGGCGACGTGCCGCCGTCGGTGTTCATCCCGATCGCCGAGGAAACCGGCCTGATCATCGCCCTCGGCGAATGGGCGATGAACCGCGCCTGCGTCGAGGCCAACACCTGGCCGCACGGCGTCAAGGTCGCGGTCAACCTGTCGCCGATTCAGTTCCGCGAGCGCGGCCTTTCCTTGCAGGTGGTCGCGGCGCTGGCGAAGTCGGGGCTGCAGGCGTCGCGGCTCGAACTGGAAGTCACCGAGCGTCTGCTGCTCGAGGACAATGACAGCACGCTGGCGACCATGCAGCAGCTCAACACGCTGGGCGTCAATCTGTCGCTCGACGACTTCGGCACCGGCTATTCGTCGCTCAACTATCTGCGCAAATTCCCGTTCCATAAGATCAAGATCGATCAATCCTTCATCTCGGATTTGGGCGACGGCCACGATGCGCGCGCGATCATCGGCGCCATCGCCAGCCTGGGCGCCAACCTCGGCAAGACCGTGGTCGCCGAAGGCATCGAGACCGAAGAGCAGCGCAAGCTGGTGCTTACGCAAGGCTGCCACGAAGGCCAGGGCTATCTGTTCGGCCGGCCGATGACCGCGGCCGACGTCCTCGCCCGGCTCGAAACGCAAGGGCCGGCGACGCAAAAAGTCGCGTAATCCGAAGCGCCGTTTTGCGCCTCGCGCGAGGCGATTGCCCGCGCCGCGACTTCCCTTTATCCCTCTGTCATGACCGATACAGCGGCGGCGCGAGAAATCGCCATTGACGGCGGCGTGAAGTTTCTGGGCAACCGCCGGACCTATTGGCGGCTGCTGTTGCGCGGCGCCCTGCTGCTGATGGTGACGCTCGGCATCTACCGGTTCTGGCTCGCCACCGATGTGCGGCGCTATCTCTGGGCCAACACCGAGGTCGCCGGTGAGACGCTTGAATATACCGGCACGCCGCTTGAGCTGCTGCTGGGTTTCCTGGTCGCGGTCGCCATTCTCGTGCCGGTCTATGCCGGGTTTTTCCTGGCCGCGCTCGATCTCGGCTTCATCGGACAAATGTCCGGCATTGCCGCCTTCCTTGCCCTCGGCGTGCTGGGTCAGTATGCGGTCTATCGCGCGCGGCGCTACCGGCTAACGCGTACGATCTATCGCGGCTTGCGCTTTCATCAGCGCGGCTCGGCGTGGATCTATGCGTTGCGCGCCAGCCTGTGGTGGATCGCGACCGGCATCACGCTCGGCCTCGCTTATCCATTCCAGATCGCCAGTCTGGAACGCTACAAGATGCGCCACACATTCTACGGCGACCTCGCCGGCCGCTTCGACGGCTCGGGCCTGCGGCTATTCCTGCGCGGCCTGCCGATGTGGATCGCGATCGTTGCGCCGATCGTCGTCACCGTCGGCGCCTTCATCGAGGTGGTGGATTGGCAAGCGCTCGCCGAAGCCGCCGCTGCCGGCGGCGACGACGTCATGAGCAAGATCGAAGGCAGCAACCCGGCGCTCGCGGGGGTCGTCGTGTTCGCGATGCTGATGGGCAGCGCCGCGGTAACCTTCGCCGCCGTGCTCTATCCGGCGTTTCAGGCGCTGATGCTGCGCTGGTGGTCGTCGGGCTTGCGGTTCGGCGACTTCGAAATGCGCTCGACGCTGCGCACCGCCCAGGTCTACAGCGCTTATATGCGCTTCCTGTGGTACGCGATTTTGTTCGGCATCGTGGCAGCGATTATTGCGGGGGTGGCGCTTTTTCTGGTCGGCACGCTGGTGGGCGACGACAAGTCGAGCGTCAGCGGCGAGATCGCGGCGACCGCAATTCTGCTCGGCGGCTATGTGATCGCCGCGCTGGGATTCTCCACGGTCTATCGCGCGACGGTGCAGCTCTCGCTCTGGCAACTGGGCATGGAATCGCTGCAACTGTCCGGCCTGCCGGCGCTGGCTCAGGTCAAAGCCACCGGACAGGCGAGTTCGGCCGTTGGCGAAGGCCTTGCCGACGCGCTCAACATGGGCGGGTACTAGCGCATGATCCCGAAAAGTGGGAACCGGTTTTCGGATAAGATCATGCGCAGAGAGAATTGAACATGCAGTCCGGCGCCGGAATTTATTTCGACGGCAAGACCAGCGCGCGTCATGACGCGATGGTCCTGCTGTCGCCGGCCGCGCTGCAAATCTCAGCGCGTGACGGGCGGTTGCTGGCCGAATGGCCCTACGACGAACTCGAAGGGCTGGCCGCGCCGGACAAAGTGCTGCGACTCGGCCGGCGCGGCAATGCGGTGTTGGAGCGACTGGAAATTTTCGATCCGGAATTTGCCGCCGCCGTCGACGTACGTGCGCTCCACATAGACCGCACCGGCACCATCCAACGCCGCCAGCGCGGCAGCGTCATCGGCTGGACCGTCGCCGCGACCGTATCGCTGCTGCTGGTCGCGTGGTTCGGCATTCCGGCGCTGGCGGAACGCATCGCGCCGCTGCTGCCGGTGGCCATCGAGCGCAAGCTGGGTGACGCGGTCGACATGCAGATGCGCGCCACGCTGGACACCGGCAGGTCCGGCACCGCGTTCGAATGCGGCGCCGCCGAGAGCGAGAAGGCCGGCCGCGCCGCACTCGACAAAATCGTACAGCAGCTCGAAGCCTCGGCGGCGTTGCCGGGAAAACTGCGGACGTTTGTCGTGCGCCGGAGCGAGGCCAACGCCCTGGCGTTGCCGGGCGGGCAGATTTACGTGTTCCGCGGCCTGATCGAGAAGGCCGACAATGCCGACGAGATCGCCGGTGTGATCGCGCACGAGATCGGGCATGTCGCGCACCGCGACGGCACCAAGGCCGTGCTGCAGGCCGGCGGACTGTCGTTTCTGTTCGGCATGCTGCTCGGCGATTTCGTCGGCGGCGGTGCGGTGGTGATCGCGGCCAAGACCGTGCTGCAATCGTCCTATACGCGCGAGGCGGAATCGGCCGCCGACGCTTACGCCGCGGCGCTGATGAACAAAGCGGGCGGCAACGTGACCGCGCTCGCCACCATGCTGGCCAAGATCGGGGGCGCCACCGAGCCGGGCATGAAAATCCTGCTCGACCATCCCGAGACCAAGGCCCGCATTGCCGCCATCAATGCCTTTGCCAACGCAAAGTCGACAACGCCCTTCCTCGATGCCAAAGAATGGGCGGCGTTGAAGCGAATCTGCGCAGGGTAGAAGGCCAGGATAAAAGACGATGGCGCGGCGACCGACATTTGGCGATGAACCGACCTCGCGGCTGGCGGCGTGGTCACGCCGCTTCGCGCTGTTCGCGCTGGCGGTGGCGGTGCTGTCGATCATCATCCTGCGGTCCGGGCTGCTGGAGATCGTGCCGGCGCTGGCGACCTTCGGCGCGGCCCTGGTATTCGCAGGCCTGGCGATTTTGTTCGCCTTTGGCGCCTTCATCACGATCTGGCGCCAGGGCCTGGCGGGGCTGGGCTACGCCCTCCTCGGGCTGTTTCTCGGCCTCGTATTGCTCGCCTACCCCGCCTATCTCGGCTACCGCGCTTCGGTCCTGCCGCCGATTTCCGACATCACCACCGACCCGGGCAACCCGCCGCGCTACGACGTGCTGGTGCGCCTGCGCCCGCGCGGCCGCAGCGACTATCCGGGTCAGGCGGCGGCAACCCTGCAGCGCCATGCCTATCCCGATATCGTGCCGCTACAGCTCAGCATGCCGGCTAAGGCCGCCTATGACGTGGCGCTGGCGGTCGCCACCAAGCGCAAATGGCTGCTGGTCGATAGCAGGGCTCCAGGGCCTGGACGGCCCGCCGGCATCATCGAGGCGGTGGCGCGCACCCCGATCATGGGCTTTCGCGACGACGTGGTGATCCGCGTCACCGCGCAAGGCAACGACGGCGCGCGGGTCGACGTGCGGTCGGCCTCGCGGTTCGGCTCGTACGACTTCGGCACCAATGCCTCGCGGGTGCGGGCTCTGCTCGAGGATATCGACGACGCCGCGGGCAACGTGAAAGAGCCTAAGGCCGAGCCTGAAGAGAAGAAGCCTGAAAAGAAGCGGCCCGGCGAGAAGAAGCCGGAGAAGAAAAAGCAGTAGCTTGCTCGGCGAGGTTACGCGCTCGCCAAGCGGTAAACGCCATCGAGCGCCGGCGCGCCGTCGGTGGCCACCAAGCCGCGCGTGACCAGGTCTTCCAGATGCGCCAGCACCGAAAGGCCAGCGGCGCCGATCAGGCGCGGATCGATGCCGATATAACTGGCGCGCACGATACTCGGAATGTCGGTCTCGCCTTTGCCCAGCCGATGCAGGATCGAATCCTCGCGCGCCTTGCGATGCAGGATCAGATAATTCACGAAGCGCGTCGCCTCTTTGATCGCCGGACCGTGGCCGGGGAAATAGATCTGCTCGGGGCGCTTGGCGAGTTTGTTGAGCGAGGCCATGTAGTCGCTCATCGCGCCATCGGGCGGCGCGACAATCGTGGTGGCCCAGCCCATCACATGATCGCCGGCGAACAGCACGTCGGTGCCCTTCAGCGCATAGGCCATGTGGTTGGCACAATGGCCGGGCGTGGTGATGGCTTCGACGCTCCAGCCGTCGCCAGTGACCACCTCGCCGTCCTTGAGCATCACATCGGGGCGGAAGTCGAGGTCGCCGCTGGAATCCAGCCGCTTCTGTTCGCCGATACGCAGCGGCCGCGCCGTGCGGTGCGGGCCTTCGGCATAAACGGTCGCGCCGGTCGCTGCCTTGATGGCCGGTACCGCCGGCGAGTGATCGCGATGGGTGTGGGTGACGAAGATGTGGGTCACGGTCTCGTTGCGCACGGCATCAAGCAGCGCCGCGATGTGCTTATCGTCAGCCGGACCGGGATCGACGATGGCAACTTTGCCGCGGCCGATGATGTAGCTCATCGTGCCCTTGAACGTGAACGGGCCGGGATTGTCGGCCATCACGCGGCGCACGTTGGGCATGACCTCGTCGACCGTGTCGGGCGCGAGATCGAGCGATTTGTCGAAGGGAATGTCGTCGGCCATGGCGCGTACTTAGGTCACGCCTGCCGAACTTGCAACAAACCCTAATCGTTCATCGCGCCGGTTTCTTTGATGATGGCGCTGTATTTCTTGCTTTCGCGGCCGACGAAAGCACGGAACTGATCGACCGACATCGGGGTGACGTCGGCGCCGCCATCAACCAGCTTCTTCTTGGTCTCGGGATCGTTAAGCACCTTGTTGATCTCGGTGTTGAGCTTGGCGACTATTTCCGGTGGGGTGCCGCGCGGCGCGAAAACGCCGGACCATAGCGTGAAATCGAAATCCTTCATGCCGGTGGTCTCGGCAATGGTCGGCACATCCGGAGCGATCGCCGAACGCTTGGCCGACGACACGCCGAACACCTTCACCCGGCCCGATTTCACCAGCGGCATCGCCGCCGGCATGCCGGGGAAATACATATCGACGTGGCCGCCGATCAGATCGTTCAGCGCCGGCCCCGCGCCCTTGTACGGCACGTGCGTGATGTTGCCTTTGGTCTTTGCCTTGAGCATTTCGCCGGCAAAATGGCCGGGCGTTCCCTTGCCGGCCGAGGCGAAGGTGAGCTTGTCCTTGCGCATCGCCGCCAGGAATTCCTCCATGTTGTTCGCCGGCGTCTTCACCGGCACCAGCAGCGCCAACGGCACGACGGCGAGCAACGCCACCGGCTGGAGATCCTTGTCGGGGTCGTAGTTGAGATCCTTGACCCAGTGCTGGTTGATCGCGACCTCCGCGGTCTGGCCGACCAGCAGCGTGAGCCCGTCGGGCGTGGCGGTCGCGACGCTGCGCGCGCCAATGGCGCCGCTGGCGCCGGCGCGGTTCTCGACGATCACCGTCTGTCCAAGTGCGATCGACAGCGGCTGAGCGACAATGCGCGCCACCACATCGCCGGTGCCGCCGGGCGCGTAAGCCACGACCATATGCACCGGGCCGCTGGGATAAGTTTGCGCAAGCGCGGGCGAAGCAGCGATGACAAATCCGGCAGCCAAAAGTGTTCGCAACATTGCAATCCTCCCAGGTATCTTTTTAGTTTTGAGCTAATGAATCTCAGGCTCGGGGATCGCCCCGAGCGGCGCAAGGAAGTCAAAATCGCAACCGGCGTCGGCTTGACCGATATGCTCCGAGTACAACGCGCCGTAGCCGCGCGGATATTTCGGCGCCGGCTGTTTCCAGGCGGCGCGGCGGCGCGCCATTTCCTCATCCGAGACATGCAAGTGAATGCGGCGCGCATCGACGTCGATCTCGATCTCGTCGCCGGTCTGCACGAAAGCCAACGGGCCGCCGACAAAGCTTTCCGGCGCGACGTGCAGAATGCAGGCGCCATAACTGGTGCCGCTCATGCGGCCATCGGAAATGCGCACCATGTCGCGCACGCCCTGCGCCAAGAGACGCTTGGGGATCGGCAGCATGCCCCATTCCGGCATGCCGGGGCCGCCCTTCGGGCCGGCATTCTTGAGCACCAGGATGTGGTCCGGCGTGACGTCGAGATCGTCGCGGTCGATCTCGCGCATCATGTGGTTGTAGTCGTCGAAGGCAATCGCCTTGCCGCGGTGCTTGAGGAAGCGTTTGTCTGCCGCCGCGGGTTTGATGACGCAACCATTCGGCGCCAGATTGCCGCGCAGCACGGCGGTGGCGCCTTCGGCATAGACCGGATCTTCAAGCGAATGGATCACATCGGGGATGTGCACCTTCGCGCCGTCGATGTTCAAGCCGATGCTCATGCCGGTGACGGTGATGCAGGACAGGTCGAGCTTGGCTTTCATCTGCGTCATCAGTGCGCGCAGGCCGCCGGCATAGTAGAAATCCTCCATCAGATATTTGCCCGACGGCCGCACATTGGCGAGCACCGGAACCTCGCGCGATAATTCGTCAAAGCGCTCCATGTCCATGGCAATGCTGGCGCGCCGCGCCATCGCCACGACGTGAATGATGGCGTTGGTGGAGCCGCCCATCGCCATATGCACCTTGATGGCGTTGTCGAAGGCGGCCGGCGTCAGAATTTTC
>JANMSZ010000326.1:0-2098 GCA_031389925.1 Hyphomicrobiales bacterium
CTGGCCGCCGACCTCGGCGGGAAAGTGCTGGTGCATGGCTCGCCGGACCAGCGCAAACTGGAGCCGGGCTTCGAGGACGAGGGGCGCAAACACGCCGCCGATTGCTTTGCCGCCGTGGCCGATGCGGCCGCCGCCAGCGGCGTTGTGTATTGCGTCGAACCGCTGTCGCGCGCTCAGACCGCCTGTATCAACACCCTCGAAGAAGCGGCTTCGTTGGTTCGCGCGATCAACAATCCGGCGCTGCGCACCATGCTCGATTGCAGCTCGGCTGGCGCGACCGAGGCCGAGCCGATCCCCGAGTTGATACGGCGCTGGTTGCCGACGGGGCTGATCGCGCATGTCCATCTCAACGATCCAAATCGGCGCGGCCCGGGCGAAGGCGCACTGGCCTTCGCGCCGATCTTCGCCGCGTTGCGCCAACAGAACTATGCCGGCGATTACGGTGTCGAACCCTTCATCTACCGGCCGGACGGACCGGCCTGCGCGGCCCGCGCCATCGGCTATGTGCGCGGCGTGATGGAGGGTCTGCCGCGATGACCCAGGCGCACCGGTTCACATTGATTGATGCGTCGTTCCATGAGCGCCCGGTCACGCTGCGGCTGCCGTTCGGCTTCGGCGTCGTCACGCTGCGCGAGGCGCCGCAACTGTTCGTGCGTACCCGCGTCAAGCTGGCCGACGGCCGCGAAGGCGAGGGAATCGCGGCCGAGCTGCTGGTGCCGAAGTGGTTCGACAAGAACCCGGCGCTGACTAACGACGACAATTTCAATCAGTTGCGCCTGTCACTGGCGATCGCGCGCCGGCACATCATGGGGCTTGGCGCCAATACGGCGTTCGGTCTGTCGGCGGATGCCGACGTGCCGCATCGCGCGGAATGCGTAGCCAAGGGACTCAACGGCCTGGTCGCATCCTTTGGTGTGGCGCTGATTGAGCGCGCCATCATCGATGCGCTGGGCCGTATCGAGGGCAAGACGGCTGCGGATCTGGTGCGCGGCAATGCGCTCGGTCTGACGACAGCGCTGACGCCCGACTTGGCCGGCTTCGATCTCGGTCAATTTCTCGCCAAGCTGAAGCCTGCCGAGACCATCTTCGCGCGCCATACCGTCGGACTGGTGGATTCGCTGACGCGTGCCGATACCGCGGGCAAACGGCTCGATGACGGCCTGCCGGAAAGCCTGGAAGAAGTGATCGCCGCGTACGGTCAGCGCTATTTCAAACTGAAGGTCGGCGGCAAGGTCGACGAAGACATCGAGCGGCTGGCGCAAATCGCCGCCGTGCTCGACCGCATCGCGGACCCCTACGGCACGACCCTCGATGGCAATGAGCAGTACGAGGACATCGGCGGCATCCTCGAACTGTGGCGGCGGATCGGCGAAGACAAGCGGCTGGCGCGGCTGAAAGCGTCGCTGCTGCTGATCGAGCAGCCGATCGCGCGCGCCAGCGCGTTGAGCAAGCCGGTCCACGCGCTCGGCCGCGATGTGCCGATGGAGGTCGACGAATCCGATGCCGACTTCGGCGTCTTTCCGCGCGCCCGCGAACTCGGCTATCGCGGCATCTCGGCGAAGTCCTGCAAGGGCTTTTACCGGGCGCTGCTCAACCGCGCGCGGGTGGAAAAATACAATGCCGAGGAGGGCGACCGCTATTTCATGTCGGCGGAAGACCTCACCACCCAGGCCGGCATCGCGGTGCAGCAGGATCTGCTGCTGGCGGCGCTGGTCGGCGCCAAACACGTCGAGCGCAATGGCCATCACTACGTCGACGGCATGGCCGGTGCGCCGCAGGTGGAGCAGGACACGTTTCTGGCCGCCCACGGCGATCTTTACCGCCGCGCGGCCAATGGCCGTGTCCGGCTGCACATTCAAGATGGCGCGGTGTCGCTCAAATCGGTCGCCGGCGCGCACGGCCTCGGCGTCGCCGCCATGCCGGACTGGAACGCGATGAGTTCAAGCCCAACGGTGACATGACGATGCAGACCAAAGACCTGTCGGTCAATCTCGCGACCGTGCGTCAGCAATGGAATTTGATCGAGGCGGTCGAGGCCTGCGCGCGCCATGGCATCACCGCGGTCGATCCCTGGCGCGATCAGGTTGCTGCCGTCGGC
>JANMSZ010000344.1:0-2585 GCA_031389925.1 Hyphomicrobiales bacterium
CGCAGCACGCCGCGCGCCTGCAAGGTACCGAAGGTGATGATCTGCGCCACGCGGTCGCGACCGTAGCGATCCTGCACGTACTCAATGACCTCCTGCCGGCGGTCCTGGCAGAAATCGATGTCGAAGTCGGGCATCGACACGCGCTCGGGGTTGAGGAAGCGCTCGAACAGCAGGCCAAAGCGGATCGGATCGAGATCGGTAATGGTCAGCGAATAGGCGACCAGCGAACCTGCGCCCGAACCACGGCCCGGGCCGACTGGAATGCCTTGCGATTTCGCCCACTGGATGAAGTCGGCCACGATCAAGAAGTAGCCGGGGTATTTCATGCCAGCGATGACGCCGAGTTCGAAGGCGAGACGCTCGCGGTATTCGTCGACGTTGTGGCCTTCGGCGACGCCGGCGGAAGACAGCCGCGCTTCGAGGCCGGCCTCGGCGCGTTTGCGCAATTCCTCGGCCTCGTCGACCACGCTGCCGCCCTCGCCGACCGAAAAGCGCGGCAGGATCGGCGCCATCGTCCGCGGGCGGAAGGCGCAGCGCTGCGCGATTTCGACGGTCGAGGCCAAGGCCTCCGGCAGATCGGCGAACAATTCGCGCATCTCGGCGCGGCTCTTGAAGCGATGCTCGGCGTTGACCTGGCGGCGGTCGCTTTGCGACACGACGCGGCCTTCGGCGATGCAGATCAGCGCGTCATGGGCTTCGTGATCGGCGACGGTGGCGAAGAACGGTTCGTTGGTCGCGACCAGCGGGATGTTCTTGGTGTAAGCGAGATCGATCAGCACCGGCTCGGACATGCGCTCGTTCGGTGTGCCGTGACGCTGCAATTCGACATAGAGCCGGTCGCCGAACAGACGCAGCAACGAATCAAGCCGCGAAGCGGCGAGATGGCTCTGCCCCGACGCGATGGCGTGATCGAGCGGACCGCCGGGGCCGCCAGTGAGCGCGATGACGCCGGCGGTGTCGCCCTCCAGCCAATCGAGTTTGACGCGCGGCGGCTCGTTGTCCGGGGATTCGAGGAAGGCGCGCGACGACAGCCGCATCAGGCGGCGATAGCCGGCGTCGGAGGCGGCCAGCAGCACGATACGCGAGCGCTCGGTCTGGATATTGGCGCCGCGGGCGCCGTGGTCGGTGTCGGCGAAATCGACGGCCAGCGCGCAGCCGATAATCGGCTGGATACCGTAGCCGGCGATCTTTTCGGAGAATTCGAGCGCACCGAACATGTTGTCGGTGTCGGTCAGCGCCAGCGCCGCCTGCTTGTCGGCCTTCGCCAGCTCGGCCAGCCGCGCGATCGGCAGCGCGCCTTCCAGCAGCGAATAGGACGAGTGCACGTGCAGATGCACGAAATCGAGATCGGACATGGTGGCTATCAAGGTTGGCGGTTCGGAGGTTGGACGATTCTCTCAGTCAACCAGAGTGAGGATGACCACCCCTCAAGTCCACCCTCGCCGCCGCAGCGGACGGGGCTGTCCCCGTCATCCTTCGAGGCCCGCCGATCCGCGACGCGCCTCAAGGTGACGGAGAGTTCCCGTCATGCCCGGCTGCGGGCCCCGAAGGCACCCTCAGTCCGGCCATGACTTACGCAGAACGCCTACCAGCACGCTTTACGCAACAACGCCACAGAACCGGAAACGCAACTAACCCACTGACACCGCTACAGATTACTAAAGACTTGCGACCAGATGGCGACCATGCCGACGAACAGCGACAGCGACGCCAACGCAGCAGCCTCTTGAACCACGACCTTCAACATAGCTCTTCTCCCCAAAGAACGTAGAGAGAACATAGTTCAGGCTTTGTTCTAGAGTCAAGGGCAGTAATCTTAGATTTTCGATGAGGCCGGTTGTGTCCCCAAACCGGGACGAACCCGCTTTAGTTGTATCCTCTTCGCCTTCAACTCGACACAAATCCGGGGTGTCATCTGCAGGCTTTGCTTCAGCGTCACCAGAAAGGAGACGTACAATGGGTAAAGACAAATCGATGTTTGGCTGGACGCCAGAACGGCTTGACGAAAAAGCCCGCGACGATGTTGCTGCGGGCAAATACGAGCCGCCGCCCAGTTGGATTCCTGGCGCTTCGGAGCGCCCGGGCACCGAGGCCCGAGATACGTATGATGGATCGCACGACCACTACAGCGGAAAAGACGACGACTAGAATTTGACAACGATATTTGGGGCCGCCTTGGTTGGCGGCCTCTTTCACTAGCTACTCCAACTCCACCACCAGCCCGTCCCTGATCGTCACCCTGCGGTCCATCCTCGCCGCCAACTCCATGTTGTGGGTGGCGATGATGGTAGCGAGCGCGGAGGCGCAAGCCTGCAAACACCTTAGCGATGCCCGCTCGACGCCTCGGCCCGCTCACGCAGAAACTTCACTTCGCCGATCGCATCGAAGTTATAGCCCCGCCCCAAATCAAATCCGTCGGCGATGTGGCGTTCGCGAAGCTCTGAAAATAGCTGTTCACGCACGGCGGGATCGCGCGCCCCAAGCGCCGCGAAATATAGATATCCCAGACGCTCGTCGCTCAAGCTGGAGGATGCATCAGCCGCAACCATGAGCCGGCCGGTCAACTTCTCCACCGGCATGGCGAC
>JANMSZ010000392.1:0-2343 GCA_031389925.1 Hyphomicrobiales bacterium
TTGAACGCCTTGCGGAACTTGGTGCGCTTTGGTTGCAGCATGATCTACTCTGTGCCCTTAAGCGTTTTCGCGGCGCGGACGGCCGGCATCGCCTTCGGCGAGCTTCTTGTCCTGTGCCATCGGGTCGTGTTCGAGGATCTCGCCCTTGAAGATCCAGACCTTGCAGCCGCAGGTGCCGTAGGTCGTGAACGCGGTCGAAGTGCCGTAGTCGATGTCGGCGCGCAGCGTATGCAGCGGCACGCGCCCTTCGCGGTACCATTCCATGCGCGCGATTTCGGCGCCGCCAAGACGGCCCGTGCAGTTGATACGAATGCCTTCGGCGCCCAGACGCATGGCCGACTGCACCGCGCGCTTCATGGCGCGGCGGAAGGCGACGCGGCGCTCGAGCTGCTGCGTGATCGACTCGGCCACCAACTGCGCGTCGAGTTCCGGCTTGCGGATTTCGACGATGTTGATGACCACGTCGCTGTCGGTCAGCTTGGCGACCGATTTACGCAGTTTCTCGATGTCGGCGCCCTTCTTGCCGATCACCACGCCCGGACGCGCCGAGTGGATGGTGACGCGGCACTTCTTGTGCGGGCGCTCGATGATGATCTTGGACACCGCCGCCTGCTTGAGCTCCTTCATGAGCGAAGCGCGGATCTTGATGTCTTCATGCAGCAGCGTGCCGTATTCGGCCTTGCCGGCAAACCAGCGCGAGTCCCAGGTGCGGTTGATCCCGAGACGCAGCCCAATTGGATTTACTTTTTGACCCACTAAACCCTCCTCAGGCTTTCGCTTCAGCCGGCGCCGCGACCTGACGAACGATGATCGTCAGGTGCGAGAACGGCTTCAAAATTTGACCGACGCGGCCGCGGCCGCGCGGGCTGAAGCGCTTGATGACAAGCGCCTTGCCGACGTGGGCCTCGGCGACGATGAGATCGTCGACGTCGAGGTCGTGATTGTTTTCGGCGTTCGCGATCGCCGATTCCAGGCACTTGCGCACTTCAGTCGAAATGCGCTTGCGCGAAAATTCCAGGTCGGCGAGCGCGGTCGCTGCCTTCTTGCCGCGGATCATCTGCGCCACAAGATTGAGCTTCTGCGGCGACACCCGCAGCATCTTGCAGATGGCCTTGGCTTCGTTATCGGGAAGATCCCGTTCGCGTTTGCGCTTGCCCATGGCTGTTCTCTAATCCTCAGCTTGCCGCCGGCGCGGCAGCCGGAGCGGCGGCTGCGGGCGCGCTGGTGCGCTTGGCTTTGCGGTCGGCGGTGTGGCCGTAGAACATCCGGGTCGGCGAGAATTCGCCGAACTTGTGACCGACCATCTCCTCGGTCACCATCACCGGAACGTGCTTCTGGCCGTTATAGACGCCGAAATTCAGGCCGACGAACTGCGGCAGAATGGTCGAGCGCCGGCTCCAGATCTTGATCACCTCGTGACGGCCTGACGCGCGCGAGGCTTCCGCCTTGCGCAGCAGATAACCGTCGACGAACGGGCCCTTCCATGCGGAACGAGTCATTTTCTAAATCCCTAACTCTGCTTCTTCTTGCGGTCGTGGCGGCTGACGACGATGAACTTGGTGGTGCGCTTGTTCTTGCGGGTCTTCTTACCCTTGGTCGGGAAGCCCCACGGCGTGACCCAGTGGCCGCCGCCTTTGGTGCGGCCGCCGTGCGGATGGTCGACCGGGTTCATGGTGATGCCGCGGTTGTGCGGCATACGGCCCTTCCAACGCTGGCGGCCGGCCTTGCCGATCGTGGTGTTCATGTTGTCCGGATTGGACACCGCACCGACGGTCGCCATGCAACGGCCATGCACCAGGCGCTGCTCGGTCGTCGACAGACGCAGAATGACGTAATCCTGGTCGCGTCCGACGATCTGGACATACGAGCCGGCCGAACGGGCCAACTGGCCGCCCTTGCCGATCTTGAGCTCGACATTGTGGACGATGGTGCCGACCGGAATGCTGGCGATCGGCATCGCATTGCCCGGCTTCACGTCGGCCTTCTCGGAGGCGATGACCTGGTCGCCCGGCGCCAAACGCTGCGGCGCCAGAATGTAGGCCTGCTCGCCGTCCTGATACTTGATCAGCGCGATGAAAGCCGTGCGGTTCGGATCGTACTCAAGCCGCTCGACGGTCGCTGGCATGTCGAACTTGGTGCGGCGGAAGTCGATGATGCGATAGGCCTGCTTGTGGCCGCCGCCGCGGAAACGCGAGGTGATGCGACCAGTGTTGTTACGGCCGCCGTGCGAGTGCTGACCCTCAGTCAGCGCCTTGAGCGGCGGACCCTTGTACAACGACGAACGGTCGATGTTCACCAGCTGACGCTGGCTCGGGGTGGTCGGATTGTAGGTCTTTAACGCCA
>JANMSZ010000399.1:0-6187 GCA_031389925.1 Hyphomicrobiales bacterium
GCCGACGAAATCGCCAGCATCGCGCCGTGGCGGTTTCGCGCGCCGCTATCGCCCGACATCGCCGCCGCGCGCGAGAGCCGCAGCATCGACTTCGACGCCCTGGTCGCGTTCAGCCGCGCGGCGATCAAGGGCGCGACCGGCATGCTGTTCATCGAGGGCGTGGGCGGCATCATGGTGCCGCTCGAGGCCAAGCGCACGGTGCTGGACTGGATGGCGGCGCTGAACATTCCCCTGCTGCTTGTGGTCGGCGGTTATCTCGGCGCCATCAGTCACACGCTCACCGCGCTCGACGTGATCGCGCAGCGCAAGCTGAAGATCGCCGCCATCGTCGTGAGCGAGAGCGAACGCGGGACCGTCGAGTTGCACGACACGGTCGACAGCATCACGCGGTTTTCCAACAGCGTCGAAGTCGTCGGCCTGCCGCGCCTGCCGGGCAACATTAAAGAGCACCCGGCCTTCGCGCAGATTGCCGCGTTACTTTGAAAGTAGCTCTCTTAACGTCGCCTCAATCACCTTCGTCGCCGCTTTAAGGTCCGACAGCTTCAAATGCTCGTCGGCGCCATGGGCATTGGCATCGAGAATGGTGCGCGGGCCTGCCCCGTAAAGTACGGTCGGAATGCCGGCGACGCTATAGTGCCGTGCATCGGTATAAAGCGGCACGCCCTTCACATCGATCTTGGTCTTGAGTTCATGTTTGCCGAAGCGCGTCAGCGGCTCGACCAATTTCTCGATGCCTTTGATCGGCTTGAGTGGATCGGCCAAAATCACGCGCTTGCACTCGACGCGGATACCCTTGGCCTTACCGGCGCGTTTGATCAGCGCGATTAGGTCGCGCTCGACTTGTCTGCCGTTCTCTTCCGGAATCAGCCGGCGGTCGAGCCGCATGACGATCTTGTCCGGCACCACATTGGTGTTAATGCCGCCCGAGATCAGCCCGACGGTAAGCTGCGGCGAACCGATGCCTTTGGACTTTGATTTGATCTTGCGCAGCTTCTTGCGCTCGCCGTAGAGCGCGGCCAGAACGTTGGTCGCGGCTTCCAGTGCATCGGCGCCGGTGTCAGGCATCGCGGCGTGCGCCTGCTTGCCGTGCACGGTCACCTCGATATGCACGACGCCGTTATGCGCGGTGACCACGGCGTAAGAGAAGCCGGCAGAGATCGCGTAGTCCGGCTTGGTGATCTTTTCATCGAGTAGCCATTTCGGCCCGAGATAGCCGCCGGCTTCCTCGTCATAGGTAATGTGCAGTTCGATGGCGCCATCGAGGCCTTCGGGCTTATCCTTCAAGGCCAGCAACGCGAACCCATAAGTCGCGAAATCCGATTTCGACACCGCCGCGCCGCGACCGTAGATCGCGCCGCCTTTTTCCTCGGCGCCGTAGGGATCGTGATGCCAGCCCTGCCCCGGCGGCACCACGTCGCCGTGCGCGTTCAGCGCGATCACCGGGCCTTTGCCGGAGCCGAAAGTTTCGCGGATCACCAGATTAGTGACCGACTTCATGCCGTACTGGTGGACCAGCCCGTCCGGCACCTTGTGTTTCTCGACCTTGAAGCCGAGGCCTTCGTAGAGCTCTGCCGACCTATCACCATGCCGTGCTGTATCGCCTGGCGGATTGTCCGACGGTACGCGCACCAGTTCCTTGAGGAAGGCAACCTCGCGCGCGAAATTGTCGTCGATGTAACTCATCATTCAATCCTTTGGCGTGAATCCTTCGATGAATTTGATCAGCGCGGCAACCGCAAGTCCCATGTCAGCGGGGCTGGCATATTCGGCCGGGTTGTGACTGATGCCGCCGCGGCAGCGCACGAACAACATGCCGACAGGACAAAGCTTGGCCATGGCGGTGCCGTCATGACCGGCGCCGGAGGCGAGCCGCAGCGGTTCGCTGCCAACGGCCTTGATCGCCGCGGCCAACCCATCCTGGATCGTCAGATCGCACGGCGTGGTGGCGACATTACGCGTCGTCGTCATCGACAGCCCAAGATGCCGCCGCTCGGCGATAGCGCGGACTTCAGTCTTGAAACCTTCGACAAATTGCACCCGCGACGCATCGGCGCCAGCGCGGATGTCGACGGTCAACGCAACATTGCCCGCGATGACATTAGACGCCGCAGCAGGAACATTAATATGACCGACGGTTGCCACCACCTCGCCCTTGGTGTCGCGCGCCATCCGCTCGGCGGCCAATATGGCTTCGGCGGTACCGGCGAGCGCGTCGCGCCGCAACAGCATCGGCACGGTCCCGGCGTGTCCGGCTTCGCCGAGCAATTCGACGTTGAGATAAGTCTGTCCTGCAATCGAATTCACCACACCAAGGGACTGGTTGCGATATTCCAGTACTGGGCCTTGCTCGATATGGACCTCGACGTAAGCCGCCACCGTGCCGGACGCATAGGCCGCAGCTGGAATGTCGGCGGGATTCTTGCCATAGCGCGTAATGGCTTCGGCCAGTGTCACGCCTTCGCTGTCGACAAGCTCGAGCGTCGAGAAGTCGAAATTCCCCGCGCAAGCGCTCGATGACGCCAGGGTCGCCGAATAGCGCACGCCCTCTTCGTCGCCGAAGGCCAGCACGTCGATGCCGAACGGCAGCGTGCGTCCAGCCGTGGCGAAATGTTCGGCGGCGAGAATGCCGGCGATAACGCCAAATGGCCCGTCGAACATGCCGGCTTCGACCACGGTATCGATATGCGAGCCGATCAACAGCCGCTTGGCCTCGCTTCCGGCCAGCGAGCCGCGCACCGTGCCGAGCGCATCCTCCGAGACCGCAAGTCCGGCATCCCGCATCCATTTCGACACAAGGTCGGCGGCTTGGCGGTGCGCAGGCGACAGAAACGTCCGCACCAGCCGGTTCGGCTCGGCCGAGACCGAGCCCAGCGTGTTGATCATGCGCTCGGCGCGTGCGCCGATGGCCGCCGGGTTCACGTCGGCCATTGCGCCGCCACCAACGTTTCGAGCATGCCTTCGAGGTTGATCATCGCGTGCAACAGGATCGCCAATATCGTTGAACCGGTCGCCCAGCGCATCCAGCCGAGCATCAGACCGAATGCAAATATCTGGCCAGTTGTGTACCAATCGTATTGCAGGTGGATCAACGCCCATAGCGCGGCTGTGACGAAGATGACAGGCCAGGCGTCGTTCGGCCCGCGCAGCCAACCACGATGGAGAAAGCCGCGGAACAAGACCTCCTCGCCGATCGGCGTCACCACGATGACGGCGAACCATAAACACAGCAGCGCCAGCGGCCCGGCCGCATTGGCGGTGCGGAAGATGTCGCTCTGGAACGCCGTCACGATGTTGTTGCCGAGCAGCCAACTGATCACGTTGCCGACGACAATGAGCCCAGCGGTTACGGCGACACCGAAGATCACTTCGCTGCGGCGAGGCATCGTCAATCCGAGATAGGCGAAAGGATCGCTGCCCGTCATCCGGCAGAAGGTGGCGAGCAGCAGCAACTGGATCGGCGTCGACACCAATATGATCAGCGTCACGGCCACGCCGTCGCCGCTGAAATCCGGCATTTTCGTCAGGTCCTGGCCCAGCCACACGGTCAGCGCCATCAGCGCAGCAAACTGCGCGGCCATCATGGCGACGAGGCCGAGCCCGAATGTCGCCAGCCGTCCCCACGGTTTGATGTCGCCGGTCAATGTCAGCTTCCGCGATAGGTCGAATAGCCGTAGGGCGAGATCAGCAGCGGTATATGGTAGTCGCGGCCCGCGGCGGCGGTAAAGCGCACCGGAATGACATCGAGGAAGGCCGGGTCCGCGGTCGCCGCACCTTGGGCGCGAAAATAATCGCCGACGTGAAAGGCGATTTCGTAAACGCCGGGTTTGAATGCGTCGCCGTCCAGTAGCGGCTTGCCGACGCGGCCATCGGTGTTGGTCACGGCCTCAGCGAGGACCGCTGTCTCGCCTGGATGACGCAACACGACGCGCACGCCGGCAGCCGGCTTGCCGGAGGCGGTATCGAGCACGTGGGTGGTCAGATTTGACATGTCACGTGCCTATATAAACGAAACGGCCGGGACAAGCCCGGCCGTGACGCAATTAAGTGCAGGCCAAACTAGGGCAAAAGGACAACTGAGCCCGTGGTCTTGCGGCCTTCCAGATCCTTATGGGCCTGGGCGGCGTCCTTGAGCGCGTATTTGTGGCTCGCGGGAATCTTCACCGCACCAGAGCCGACCTTGTCAAACAGATCGTTGGCCGTGGCGATGAGATCTTCGCGCTTGGCGGCGTAGTGATTGAGCGTCGGGCGCGTCGCGAACAGCGAGCCCTTGTGTTGCAGCAAGTTGATGTCGAACGCCTTGATCGGACCGGACGCCGAACCGAAGGACACGAACATGCCGAGCGGACGGATACAATCGAGCGACTTCGGGAACGTGTCGTTGCCGATGCCGTCATAGACCACGTCGCAGAGTTTGCCGTTGGTGATTTCCTTCACTCGCGCCGCGAAGTCTTCATCGCGGTAGAGGATGGTGTGGTGCGCACCAGCCTTGGTGGCGAGCTCGGCCTTGTCCTTGGAGCCGACGGTGCCGATGACGGTGGCGCCGAGATGGTTGGCCCACTGGCACGCGATGAGGCCGACGCCGCCGGCAGCGGCATGGATCAGACAGATGGTGCCCTTGCCGACCTTGAAGGTGCGGTTGAGCAGATATTGTACAGTCATGCCCTTGAGCATCATCGCCGCAGCCTGCTCGTAGCTGATGTTGTCCGGCAGCTTCACGGCGCGCTCGGCCGGCAGCAGACGTTCGGCGGAATAGCCGCCGAGCGGCACCACGTAAGCGACGCGATCGCCGATTTTGACGTCGGTGACGCCCGGGCCGACCGCGGTCACTTCACCCGCACCCTCATTGCCGGCGACGAACGGCAGACCGACCGGCGACGGATACATGCCCATGCGGAAGTAAGTGTCGATGAAATTGACGCCGCAGGCGTGCTGCTTGATCTTGATCTGGTCCTGACCGGGCGCCGGAACGTCGATCTCTTCGAACGTCAGAACGTCCGGACCACCGGCTTTGTGTACGCGCACTGCTGCGACCATGTTTCACCCCTTGAATTGATCAGGCTTGTTGATTGGGAAGTCGTTTCGGCCGGGATCATAGGGAGCCAAGCGCGAAGCGCAAGGCGGGTGACGGAGCGGCTAGCGCGCGCCCGAAACCCGCAAATTGGCACCGTTGACGTAAGACGCGGCATCTGAGAGCAGGAAGAGAATGGCCTCGGCCACCTCGTCGGGCTGGCCCGCCCTGCCCATCGGCAACATTGGCGTCACCCGTTCGACGCGGCCCGGCGGCTGGATGTCGGTGTCGATGACGCCGGGCGTCACCGCATTGACCCGCACGCCCTCTTTGGCGACTTCGCGCGACACGCCGATCACCATGGAATCGACGCCGGCCTTGGCCGCCGCGTACCATACGCATTCATTAGCGCCGCCGAGCGGGGCCGCCATTGACGACAGCATCACCACCGCGCCGCCTTTGCCGTTATGTTTGGTCGACATGCGGCGCACGCAAGCGCGCAGGCACAGCAACGCGCCGAAGGTGTCAATGTCGAGCACCTCGCGGATGGTCTTGGCGTCGACCTCGTCGAGCCGCGAATTTTCGCCGATGATGCCCGAACTGTGGACGAAATGCGTGATCGGGCCGAGCTCTCGCGCCGCGTCGTCGAAGGTGCGTTCGATGTCCGCTTCGATCGCCATGTCGCCTTGAATGGCGACTGCCTTGCCGCCTGCGGCTTTCACCGCCGCGATCACGCCGGCCGCGGCGTTGGAATTGCTCTTGTAGTTGACCGCGACGTCGTAACCCCGCGCGCCCGCGAGCTTCGCGGTCGATGCACCGATGCCGCGGCTGCCGCCAGCGATGAGGAGAACAGGCCGTGACATGAATGGCTCCGAATTACGCAGGCCGGCGCAAAAATCCGGCGATAAGGAAATAGACCGCGATACCCACCAACGGCAAGATGACGTAAGGGCCGGGTTCAAGGTCTTGGATGAGTGCGATAGCCGCCAGCGCGCTCCACAGCGCCATGAGACCGATATTGAGAACCCGCAGATGCTTCACCCGCAACGGATGCACGAACCGCATGGGTACAAACGTCAGGATGCACAGCGCCACGATCATGGCCGCGGCAACCCAGGGCGGCGGCGTCAGCAGATAGAGATAAAACGCCGCCAGGTTCCACACCGCCGGAAAGCCGCG
>JANMSZ010000446.1:0-3241 GCA_031389925.1 Hyphomicrobiales bacterium
GACGAAGGACGGCATCAGCACGACGCCGGGCGCGATGAAGGCCGAGTGGCGCACGACCGAGCCGGGCACGGCGCGAAAGCCGCCCTTCTTGAACTTCGCGGCATTCCAGCCCTTGAACTTGGAATCGACCTTGTCCCACCAGGCGGCCTTGCCGGGGCCGCCGGAAATCGCGGTCATGTCGTTGAGCCGGAACGACAGCAGCACGGCCTTCTTGAGCCACTGATTGACCTGCCAGATGCCGTCGCTCTGGCGCTCGGCGACGCGGGCTTCGCCGCGGTCGAGCAGGCCGAGCGCGGTATCGACCGCCTTGCGCACCGCGCCCTTGGTCTTCGGCCCGATTTTGTCGCGGCCCTCGAAGGCGTCGTCGATGGTTTTGGCAAGCTTGTCGTTGGACATTGATGGCCTCGAAATTCTTGTCCCAATTTCTTTGGGTCCCGGGTTGTCGGGGGCGGGGACGGGGGCTGTCAAGCCGGGCCATGCGGGTTAGTCTCTGGCCAGGAAAGCGCCTGGGGAGAACCGGCACATGCACCGTGGAATCAAGCGCTCGGGCCTGGCCCTGGCGGCTTTGGCGCTGAGCGCCGGGCAGGCCTCGGCACACCACCCGCTCGGCGGCCGGATGGCGGCGACTTTTGGCGAGGGCCTGCTGTCGGGCCTCGGCCATCCGGTCATCGGCCTCGACCATTTTGCCGCCGTGGTGGCGGTTGGCTGCCTCGCTGCCGCGCACCGGGCGGGTGCGGCGCTGGCGATCGGTTTCGTCGTTGCGATGATCGCGGGCGTGGCGATCCACCTTCAGGGCGCGACCGTGCCGGGCGCGGAAATCCTGGTGGCGCTCTCGGTGATCGCGCTCGGCGTCGCGATGCTGATGCGGCAGATGTCCGCAATCGCGGCGCTCGCGTTATTCGCCGCTGTCGGTCTGTTGCATGGCTACGTGCTGGGCGAGTCGATCTACGGCGCCGAGCCGACGCCGCTCACTGCCTATCTGATGGGTCTCGCCGTCATCCAAAGCGCGGTGGCGCTGGCGGCCATGAGCGCCGCCCGCACGCTGGCGCGGCAAACGGCCGACGTCTCGCCACTGCGGCTCACCGGCGCCGGCATTGCCGGCATCGGGCTCGCGGTACTGATGCAGCAGCTTATGCCGGGCGCGTAAATCTAGACGGCGTGGGCGGCGGCGATCAGCAGGCCGCCGATGATGGCGATGTTGGATAGCCAGACATTGATGGTGCTGGTGCGCGCCTGGCCTTTTTCCATGTCCCAGAAATTCAGCATCATCACCGATGCCGCAAGCGTGAAGACGACCAGGCCGATCGCCGCCCACGTCACGAAAAATCCGAACATCAGCAGGACGCCTGCGGCGATCTGAAACACCGAACCGGCATAAAGAACGGCATGCGGCATCGGCAGCCCGCGCGCCGCGATCATCGGCACGATGGCGTCACCGATGAAAAAGTGGCGCACGCCGCCGGCGACAAACAAGCCGCCGAGCATCGCGCGGCCCAGGACGACCATCAGTTCGGTGACTTCAACGCGCATGGTTTCCAATCTTTGACGGGTCGATCAAAACTTGTTGCAGAAAACCTGTGAGGTCATCGGTCACGTGGTTGATGTGCGGATCGTCGCGGCCTTGAAGCTCCCACGTCTCGCGAACGACCTTGTTGTCCGGTGTCGGCACCACCAGCACGGTGATCATGCCCATTGCGTGCGGCACGGTGAGATTGCGCGCGAGATCTTCGAACATCGCGGCCTTGGCCGGATCGACGTCGTGGCGCGTGAGAAAACGCTCATAGGCCTTGGCCGAGGGCTTGGGCTCCAACTCGGCGGCGACGATATCGAAAATATCCTCGAAGTGTTCATGCACTTCGAGCCGCTTCATCACCGCGTCGGCATGCTTACGGGTGCCGTTGGTCAGGATCAGCTTGCGGCCGGGCAGCTTTTGCAGCACCGCGCCAAGCGCCGGATTGGGTTCGAGCACCGAGTGGTCGATCTCGTGCACGTAGTCGAGATATTCTTTGTGGTCGAGCGCGTGCTCGGTCATCAGCCCGCGCATCGTCGTGCCGTAGCGTTTGTAGTAATCCTTCTGCACGCGGAACGCTTCGTCCGGCGAGACCTTGAGAAAATCGACAATGAAGGAGCGGATGCGGTCGTCGACCTGCTGCCACAGCAAATGATGCGGGTAGAGCGTGTTGTCGAGATCGAACACCCACGCGTTGACGTGGCCGAAATCAAGCGGCGCGGAACGGGACGAAATCGGCACGGGTTATGGTTCCTTGAAACGCACGGTGGTCGACGGTTTGCCGGCCAGATCGATGTCGGCAAAACCGGCCGAATTCAGGCCACGCGCCGCGCAATCCTTGTGATCGCTCAGCTCGAATTTGCCGTCGCGGGTACATAGCGCGACGGCGCCGCCCCACGCCAGCGGCGTTTCGCCGTTCTTGATGGCGCGGCCGTTGCCGTCCACCGCCTCGCCGTAGCTGTAAAGCCGCGGCGGCGTGCCGCGCACGTCCGGCCGCACGCATTGCCCGGCATCGACGCGATACCAGCCGCGCGTCACGGTCGTGCCCTGCTCGATGGTGCCGATCGCGGCCATCACGGCGTATTTGGTGTCGTTGCACCAGGAAAAGCCGCGACCCTCCGGATTGCGCGCGGCGTCCAGCAGCGTGGCGAAAAATTCCGGCCCCGATGCCGCGTCGGCCGGCAGCTTGCGGTCGGCGATAAACTTGTTGAGCGCGGCTTGCGTCTTGGCGCCCTGCACGCCGTCGATCGGGTTGGCGTCGTAGCCGGCTATCACCAAGAGCCTTTGTATGCCGGCGAGCCGCGCCTGCGCGTCGTCGTAATCGGCTTCTTCGGCGAGATTGACTGCCGGCCCTTTCGGCGAATCCGACGGCCGCGCCGCCGAAAACCGCGCCTGCTGGCTGATCGGACAGCCGCGCGCGTTGGCGATCTCGAAGCTGCCCTCGCGAATACAAAAGTTGGCGCTGCCGTCCTGCGGCAGCGGCGCCGAGCCATAAACCTGTGGCGTGCGCGTGTGCACATAGACCATCTCGGCATCGAGCGCGCCGTCGACGACCTGCTTGCACGCCCCGGGATCGATGGCGAACCAGCCGCGCGTCGTGACGTTGGCGCGCTTCTCCAGCCCGATGGCGGCGTCCATCTGGTAGCTGGAGCGATTGCATAAAGTGAGTTCGGCGTGCGCCGGCGCGGCGAGCGCAACGACCAGCACGCCCGAAAGGCTGAGCAGACGAAT
>JANMSZ010000499.1:0-2479 GCA_031389925.1 Hyphomicrobiales bacterium
GCGCGGCCGTCCTCGACAACGTAAATGCGATCGGCGTGCGAAATGGTGTGCAGCCGGTGCGCAATCGCCAGTGTGGTCTTGCCTTTGCAAAGGTGATCCATCGCCTCGCGCACCTGCAATTCGGATTCGGAATCGAGCGCGGCTGTCGCCTCGTCGAGCAGGATGATTGGCGCGTTCTTGATCAGCGCGCGGGCGATCGCGACGCGCTGACGCTGGCCGCCGGACAGCTGCAGGCCGTGCTCGCCGACCGGCGTGTCGTATCCGCGCGGGAACGTCGTGATGAAGTCGTGCGCATAGGCGGCCTTGGCCGCGGCGATAATTTCGTCCTCGCTGGCGTCCGGCTTGCCGAAGGCGATGTTCTCTCGGACGGTGCCGCGGAACAGGAACACGTCCTGCCCCACGTAAGCGATGTGCTGGCGCAGCGAACGGCGCGACACCGTGCTGATGTCCTGCCCGTCGATCACGATCTTGCCGCGCTCGGTGTCGTAGAACCGCATGATCAGGCTGAACACCGTCGACTTGCCGCCGCCCGACGGGCCGACCAAAGCGGTCAACTGCCCCGGCTCCGCGGTGAACGTCATGCCGCGCAGCACAGATTCATCGCTGCGATAACGGAAACTCACGTCATCGAGCTGCAGCCGCGCGGTATCGACGCGTAGCGCCGGCATGTTGGTGTCGACCGGTTCGCTCGGCGGGCTGTCGATCACCTCGAACAGCACGCGCACGCCGACCAGCGCGCTGTTGAGCTCGATGTTGAGCCGCGCCAGGCGCTTCGCCGGCTCGTAGGCCAGCAGGAATGCTGTGATGAAGGAGAAGAACTGCCCCGGCGTGGCGCCGGTGTCGATCACGCGGTAGCCGCCGTAGGTAATGGCGATGGCGATGGCGCAGCCGCCGAGCGTTTCCATCAGCGGGCTGGCGCGGCCACTGATCCGCGCCATCTTGTTGGCTTCGTGCTCGACCGCCGCGACATTGCGGTCGAAGCGCTCGCGCATGGTGTCTTCGAGCGTGAAGGCCTTGACGATGCGGATGCCCTGCAACGTTTCCTGCAGCGTCTCCAGGATGCGCGTGCCACCGTGGAATTGGGTTCGTGCGATCGCGTAGATGCGGCGGATCAGCTTGCGCAAGATCAAGAATGCCGGCGGCGCCACGACGAAGGCGAAGAACGACATCAGCGGGTCCTGAATCACCATGACGGTGACCAGCCCGATCAGCGACAGCAGATCGCGGCCGAACGAGATGACCAGGAGATTGATCACCTGGGTCGCCGCCGCGGCGCCGGTCGACAGCCGCGCGATGAATTCGGTCGAATGCCGGTCGGAGAAAAACTTCAGGCCTTCGTTGAGCAGCTTGGCGAACACCGCGCGCTGATTATTGGCGACGATGCGGTTGCCGATATGCGACAGCAACACGCTGTGGCCGTAGGTGGCGAGGCCTTTGACGGCAAACAGCGCCGCGGTAATGGCGCCGAGCACCACGATGCCGGGCAGGTTCTTGTTGACGTAAGCCTGGTTTATGACGTCGCCGATCAGATAGGCGCTGAGCGCGGTGCAGGCGGCCGACAGCGCCATCAGCACGAAGGCGACGGCGTACTTGCGCCAATGCACAAGGCCCTGCTCCGTCAGCAGCCGCCGGATCAGGGCAGTGGGGCGGTAACGCTGGTCGTCTTCCGGTCGGGAGCTTTGATCGATCATCCGCCCTCTGTCGGGCTAGTTTTGGCAGCGCAAGAATCGAACAAGTGCCGAAAGGACTGCCGTTTGGGCCAGGATCATGCGCAACGATGGTTCGCGCAAGGGCAGGGGTTTCCTGCCCGCTGGGACCGACAATTTCAAGCCAAAAGGTGTATAAAACGGTGTGAAAACCGCAACTTGGCCAGGTTATGGCTAAGTTCAGGCCACCGCGGTTTCGCGCTTGCTGGAAAGCCTGCGCTCCCATGCGAAGGCGTGCGCCACGATCGTGTCCAGGTCCTGATATTGCGGGCGCCAGTCGAGCGTCGCGCGGATGCGGTCGACATTGGCCACCAGCTCTGCCGGATCGCCGGGGCGGCGGCCGCAAACCTCGACCGGGAAGTCGCGGCCGCTGATGCGCCGCACCGCGTCGATGACTTCCAGCACCGACGCGCCTTTGCCGTAGCCGCAATTGAAGGTCTTGCTCTCGCCGCCGCGGCGCAGATGCGCCAGCGCCGCCGAGTGCGCACGCGCCAGATCGCTGACGTGGATGTAGTCGCGAATGCCGGTGCCGTCCGGCGTCGGAAAGTCGGTGCCGTAGACGTCCATCTTCGGCCGTTTGCCGAGCGCCGCCTCGCAGGCGACCTTGATGAGGTGTGTCGCGCCCGCGGTCGATTGGCCGGTGCGCAGCTTCGGATCGGCGCCGGCGACGTTGAAATAGCGCAGGATGACGAAGCGCAAGCCGTGCGCCTTGCCGGCATCGTGCAGCATGATCTCCGACATCAGCTTCGAAGTGCCGTAAGGCGAAATCGGCG
>JANMSZ010000527.1:0-2720 GCA_031389925.1 Hyphomicrobiales bacterium
GCATTTCTTCCGCCGGCGTGATGCCGCGCGCGATGCTCTCTTCGAGCGGGCGCAAATAGCGCGTCTCGTCGCGGCCGTTGCGGTCGAGATATTTGCGCCGCGCCAGGCCGCGCGCGGCGAGCCGCAGCGTCTCCTGCGCCAGCGTGAAGACATTGCGGTCGCCGATTTCGGCGCGGAAGCCGCGCACCGGCACGTCGTCGCGCAATTTCTGCCGCTGTTCCGCGCTCCAGCCTTTGACCATGTCCCAGCAACTGTTCAGCGCGTCGTCGTCGTAGAGCAGTCCGACCCAAAAAGCCGACAGCGACGGCAGACGGCGCCACGGTCCGCCATCGGCGCCGCGCATTTCCAGATAGCGCTTGAGCCGCACCTCAGGAAAAATCGTGCTGAGGTGATTGGCCCAGTCCGAAATCGTCGGCCGCTCGCCCGGCAGCGCATCAAGCTTGCCTTCGAAGAAATCCTTGAACGACTTGCCCGAGACGTCGATGTATGTGTCGCCGCGTTTGACGAAATACATCGGCACGCCGAGCGCGTAATCAGTGTAGCGCTCGAAGCCCATGCCGTCTTCGAAGGCCCAGGGCAGCATGCCGGCGCGGTTGTTGTCGGTGTCGGTCCAGATTTGCGAGCGAAACGACAAGAAGCCGTTCGGCTTGCCTTCGGTGAACGGCGAATTGGCGAACAGCGCGGTCGCCACCGGCTGCAACGCCAGCGACACGCGCAGCTTCTTGACCATGTCGGCTTCGGAGGAAAAGTCGAGGTTCGCCTGCACGGTGCAGGTGCGGTACATCATGTCGAGGCCGAACGTGCCGACCTTCGGCATGTAATTCGTCATGATCTTGTAGCGGCCCTTCGGCATCATCGGCATATCCGCGCGGCTCCAATTGGGAGTCATGCCCATGCCGAGAAAACCGATCCCCAAGGGCTTGGCCACTTCACGCACTTGCGACAGATGCGCCATCAATTCGGAAGCCGTCTGGTGCACGTTCTCGACCGGCGCGCCCGACAGTTCGAACTGGCCGCCCGGCTCCAGCGAAATCGCGCCGCCGCCGGTGACGTCGAACATGCCGATGATGTTGTCGCCTTCCATGATCGGCTCCCAGCCGAGCAAAGTGTGCATGCCGTCGAGCAGCGCGCGGATGCCGCGCGGGCCGGCGTAAGGCACCGGCTTGTGACCATCGATCGTGAAGACGAACTTCTCGTGCTCGGTGCCGACGCGGAATTGCGCCTTCGGCTTGTTACCGGCCTCGAACCACGCGACGAGTTCGTCGCGCGTTTCGATGGGAGTCATGTCGATCTGGTCACGAGCCATTCAGAGAAGTCCGACAGGATTTTCGGGGATTGAAGCCGAAAAGGGCCGCGACCTTAAACATGCGGCGCGGGAAAGGGCAATGCAGGGCGGGTTGCGTTGTGCGCAGGGTCGTCAGTCCATCAAGTGTGTGTGTGGGGATTGCAGGAGACAAGCGTCATCGCCCGTATTCTTTGCGGCCCCGGGCACCGATGAGTAGGGAGGATATAATCCTGGCCGTGCAGGAATAATATCACGAGGCAATTAACCGTCGTCCCCGCGAAAGCGGGGACCCAGGGACGACAGACCACGGTGCTTGTCGCTTCCTGGACCCCCGCTTTCGCGGGGGTGAGCGGCCAAATCCGGTTCATATTTTGTTCTTTACCCTGGCGCGGCATGCGTTATTGATCTGCGCACATGACGCAGTTCACCCCCCATCAAGACGACGCCCTCAAGGCCGTGGCCGATTGGCTCAAGGCCAAGCCTGGCACTGGCAACACGCCGCAGGTGTTCCGGCTGTTCGGCTATGCCGGCACCGGCAAGACCACGCTCGCCACCCACATCGCCGACGCGGTCGACGGCGAGGTCAAGTTCGCCGCCTTCACCGGCAAGGCGGCCTCGGTGATGCGCGGCAAAGGCTGCCGCGGCGCCACCACCATCCACAGCCTGATCTACCGCGCGCGCGAGAGCGGCGAGGAAATACCGAGCTTCGACCTGTGGGACGAGGCGCCCGCCTCCAAGGCCGCGCTGATCATCATCGACGAATGCTCGATGGTCGACGCCGAACTCGGCCGCGACCTGCTGTCCTTCGGCGTGCCGCTTTTGGTGCTGGGCGATCCGGCGCAATTGCCGCCGATCCAGGGCGGCGGATTTTTCACCGAAGTCGAGCCCGACGCGATGCTGACCGAAGTGCACCGCCAGGCGCGCGACAATCCGATCGTGCGGCTGTCGATGGACATCCGCGCCGGCGATTATCTCGAGCCCGGCCGCTACGGCGAAAGCGAAGTGGTGCTCAAGGCCGATCTCGATCCCGAGCGAGTGCTCAAGGCCGATCAAGTTCTGGTCGGGCGCAACAATACGCGGCGCGCCTACAACATGAGAATGAGAGAACGCCGCGGCTTCACCGACACCATGCCGGAAGCGGGCGACAAGCTGGTGTGCCTGCGCAACAACCGCAAGAAGGGTCTGTTCAACGGCGGCCTGTGGTCGGTGAAGGAGCGCGGCGGCAAGAAGACCGGCATCATGACGATGCGGCTGTTGCCCGACGACGAGACTGCGACGCGCGGCGTCAAGGTCTCGGTGCGGCCGGAATGCTTCACCGGCGGGCTCGAGCAACTCGACTGGCAGCGCCGCAAGCCCTACGACGAATTCGATTACGGCTATGTGCTGACCGTGCACAAATCGCAGGGCTCGCAGTGGGACGACGTCGTGCTGTTCG
>JANMSZ010000501.1:0-5110 GCA_031389925.1 Hyphomicrobiales bacterium
CGGCGGCGCAGGCCGGGCAGCTGGAGGTTGCGGCGGCGGCGGCGCAGGCCGGGCAGCTGGAGGTTGCGGCGGCGGAGCAGGAGGCGCGGCGCGCGGAGGCGCTGCCGCCGGCGGCGGAGGTGCTGGCGCAGGCGCCGCAGCCGGCGGCGCCGCTTTCGGCGCTGCTTTGGGCGCGGCGTCCCGCTTTTTCTTCTCTTCGGCTTCCGGCGTGCTCATTTGAGCGAGCCTCATCGCCGAGGCGGGCGCTGCCTTCTCCGGTTCGGGCGCGGCGTTCGCAATTCCCGCGATCGCCTGGAGCGACACGACACCGGACAGAACCGTGCCGGCCATGAGGAGCCGATAAAAAGCTTTCATCTGATTTTTCCTGTTGGGAAATTGCATCGCCGGGCCATGCCGAAACCGGGCGGTTTCAGCGACAGGTGCTGACCAATGTTCCGCGCACACTTTGGTTCCAGCATCATGAGCGTGTTTTAAGCCGCCGAAGGTGAAGCCCGGCGGAGCACTCCCGTTATGTGCGGTTCAGCTACATGACTTTTCTGCGGCGGCTATATGACGCGCGGGCGCGGAAAGCGAGCAAGCCAGAACAAAAAGGGCGGCCCTGAGGACCGCCCTTTGTTATATCGATGCGCGGAAACTTACTCCGCCGCGATCCGCACTTCCGGCGCCGCCGCCTTGATCTCGGGCGTGACGTGGCTTTCGAACTTGGTGAAGTTCTTCTGGAACATGCCGACCAACTGGCGGGCGGTCTTGTCGAACTCGGCCTTGTCCTTCCAGGTGCTGACCGGATTGAGCAGGCTCGGCTCAACGCCCGGCACCGAGGTCGGCACCGAGAAGCCGAAATACGGATCGGTGCGGAAGTCGGCGTTCTTGAGCGAGCCGTTGAGCGCCGCGGTCAGCAGCGTGCGGGTGGCCTTGATCGGCATGCGACGGCCGACGCCGTAGATGCCGCCGGTCCAGCCGGAATTGACCAGCCAGACATCGACTTTGTGTTTCTGGATGTAGGCCTGCAGCAGGTCGGCATAGACCGACGGATTGCGCGGCAGGAACGGCGCGCCGAAGCAGGTGGAGAACTCGGGCTCAACGCCAACCAGGCCCTTCTCGGTGCCGGCGACCTTCGCGGTGTAACCGGACAAGAAGTGGTACATCGCCTGCGTCGGCGTGAGTTTCGCGATCGGCGGCATCACGCCGTAGGCGTCGGCGGTCAGGAAGATGATGTTCTTGGGATGCCCGGCGCGGCCCGAGCGCGACGCGTTCGGAATGAAATCGAGCGGATAGGCCGAGCGCGTGTTCTCGGTCTTGGAGCCGTCGTCGTAATCGGGAATGCGGCTGACCGGATCGAACACCACGTTCTCCAGCACGGCGCCGAAGCGGTTGGTGGCGTCCCAGATCTGCGGCTCGGCCTCCCGCGACAGCTTGATGGTCTTGGCGTAGCAGCCGCCCTCGAAATTGAAGATGCCTTCCGGACCCCAGCCGTGCTCGTCGTCGCCGATGAGGATGCGGTCCGGGTCGGAGGACAGCGTGGTCTTGCCGGTGCCCGACAGGCCGAAAAACAGCGCGCTCTCGCCTTCGTGGCTGACATTGGCCGAGCAGTGCATCGGCACGACGTTCTGCGCCGGCAGATAGAAGTTGAGCGTGGTGAACACCGACTTCTTCATCTCGCCGGCGTAAGAACTGCCGGCGATCAGCACGATCTTGCGGGTGAAATCGATCGCCACCATGGTGTCGGAGCCTTCGCGGCCGCCATGACGCTTGGCGTCGGGCTTGAACGACGGCAGATCGACGATGGTGAGCTCGGGAACGAAGCTCGCAACCTCGGCGGCTTCGGGGCGGATCAGCAACTGGCGGATGAACAAAGAGTGCCAGGCGAGTTGGGTGAATACGCGCACCTTGATGCGGTAGCTCGGATCGGCGCCGCCATAGAGGTCCTGCGCGAACAGCGTCTTGCCCTTCATATGGGCCTGGAAGTCGGCCAGCAGATTGTCGAAATTCTCGCGGGTCATCTTGCGATTGCCGTCCCACCACACGCTATCGCGCGTGAGATCGTCGACGACGGTGTGCTTGTCCTTCGGCGAGCGGCCGGTGTGGTGGCCGGTCTCGGCGCAGATCGCGCCGCCGTCGACCAGCGACGCTTCCTTGTTGGCCAGCGCGTGCTCGTAAAGCGGCGCTTCGGTCAGGTTCCAATGGACGGCATCGAGGTCCTTGAAGCCGAATTTGTCGGCGCCATAGGCACCGTTTCGCACACCAGTCTCTTTCACCAGATTTCTCCCACGCAGGCAGGCTTATTGACAGCCGGTCCCTTAACGAGCCCGCAGGCCCCCACGGCTATAGACCTAAGTATAGCCTCTCGTCCAAAAACGCGCGACCATAGTCACGAAGCTTCTGAAATGCCAAGGCTAAATGCCATGCAACAGGCGCTGGTTGCATTGCGCTGCATCAATGGCTGAAAGGAACTTGGCGCTGATGTTTTATCAATCAGCCGCCTGCTGATGTCTTAGCAATCAGTCGGCCAAGCCCTTATCGGTCGGCGATTTATTGATCGTATGGAAGACTTGGCCACTCTTGGCCACTCTTGGCCGTTGTTCTCGTCCACCATCGGCATGTGGGAATTCGCCTCGATGCCAGCCTTGGGCAGATTAACCAAATTTGGCGTTTCCGGCCAAGGCCGGTGACGTTGCGACTATTCGCCCAGACCCTTGGCGACCAACCACTTCTGGATTGACGACCTGGATATCGCCGCCACCGGCCTTGAACGCTTCGGCATAGCCGGCGGGCAGCTACCGGCCCTGTATGCCGGCGATGTCGATGAGCCGGGCCAGAAAGCCTTCGTAATTATTGACCGTCCATTCGCGCTTCGGGGAATCGCTGACGAGGCTGAAGCTCTTGTCGCTGCCGATCAGCCGCGCGTCGATGGTGAAGGTCGTCGTCTTGTCGGCCCAGTCGACCTCGCGGCTGATCTGCAGCACGCGCACGCCTTCGATGGTGCGCTGCTTCGGCTCGGCGATGCACACCGCGCGGATGCGCCCGGTCCCGGCGTTTTGTTCGGCGAGGCGGCGGTGGTGCGCTTCGAAATCGGCAAGGCTGATCGTCGTCCGGTGCGGCTGTTGCTTGTAGCTGACGGTCGAACCGGCGGCGCAGATCGAACTCGCGCAGTGGTGATAGGTGACACCGTCGCGAGCCTCCTGGCGCCAGCCCTCGATCGCCAGCACGACCGTCTCCTGCGCGCGCGCAGTAGCGGCGAGCAAGGACAACGCAACGAGCAGGACGATGGTCTTCATGCCCTTGCCTGCTCGGCGAGTTGCTTCAACACCGCGCGCAGCGGCCCCGGCGCGGTGACGCGTTGCGGAAACGGCAGCCACAGCGCCATGCGGCCGTTCTGCAATTCCATGCCTTCCGGATCGATACCGGCGCAGCGCCAATCACCGTCCGGCGCGCCGAGCAGTTTGGTGGCGTAGAGCCGGCACGCCTCGGCGTGGTCGGCATTCATGTGCGCGATGGCGTCGTCCGTCGCGTCGAGCATCGCCTGGGCATCGGACACGTCGGCGAGGATGTCCTGCGGCTTGAGGTCGACGATGCGGCCGAAACCGGCGACCAGATGCGCGGTGCGGATCTCGATCCGGTAGAACGCGAAATCCTTGAAGCCTACGAAAAGCTCGGCTTCGGGATGACGCCGTAGATACATGCTCGCGGCCGAGGAAGAGGGCGTCTTCGAGCATGAACCCATCAGCATGACGCGGGCGCCTTCCAGCGGATCGCCGTCCTTGCGCTCGTCCAGCATCAGCGACACGCGGTTGTCGGCGGCTAAGTTCTTGGTGTGGATCGCCAGCGTCGACAACAACATAAGCGGCGCGCCGTCGGGCGCGGTCGCGACATTGACCAGGGAACAATAGGGATCGCCAGAACTTGGCATCAGGGTCGCCAGGGCGCCGGAACGGCCCTCGCGCAGCAGCTTCTTGGCGGCCAGTTTCGGACTGAAATCGCGCGTTTCTTTCATCGCGCAAGCCTTTTTGCGTTTGGAGCCCGCTGAACTGACCACCCCGGCGCGGGTGAAACAAGGCCGTAAGCCCTAGAAGGTAGGACCGAAATCGGCCCTTTCGGGTTCCGTGGGGTTGAATTAGCTACGGAATCACATAGTTGTTGCAAAGAGGCCACATTTCAGACCCCGTTTTTGGGCTTCAAACCTCGCGGGACGGCACGCCAAGAGACGTTTAAGCGACGCATTCAGAGGGGCTTCATGCCAACAATCGCTCTCGTCGACGATGACCGCAACATCCTGACATCCGTATCCATGGCCCTCGAAGCCGAGGGCTACCGGATCATGACCTATACCGACGGCGCCTCCGCGCTCGACGGTTTCAAGACCTCGCCGCCGGATCTGGCCATCCTCGACATCAAGATGCCGCGCATGGACGGCATGGAGACGTTGCGCCGGCTGCGCCAAAAGACCGACATTCCGGTGATCTTCCTCACCTCCAAGGACGAGGAAATCGACGAATTGTTCGGCCTCAAGATGGGCGCCGACGATTTCATCCGCAAACCCTTCTCGCAGCGGCTGCTGGTCGAGCGCGTCAAGGCGGTGTTGCGCCGCTTCAGCCCGAAAGACCCGGCGACCCAGAAGGAAACCGACGCCAAGGCGCTCGAGCGCGGCCAATTGCGCATGGACCCGGAGCGCCACACCTGCACCTGGAAGAACGATCCGGTCACGCTGACCGTCACCGAATTCCTCATCCTGCAGGCGCTCGCTACGCGCCCCGGCGTAGTGAAAAGCCGCAACGCGCTGATGGACGCCGCCTATGACGACCAGGTCTATGTCGATGACCGCACCATCGACAGCCACATCAAGCGCCTGCGCAAGAAGTTCAAAGTCGTCGACGACGATTTCGAAATGATCGAAACGCTTTACGGCGTCGGCTACCGCTTCAAGGAAGCCTGACTCCGATATAGGGTGCGCATGACGCACATCCCGCTTATTCCCGCGCAAGCGGGAATCCAGGGCCACGGCTGAGGGCATAGCTCTGGGTCCCCGCTTTCGCGGGGACGAGCGGACAGGTGGCCATCCGCTTTAACCGGGCTGGATCAAACGACGTGCTCGATCGAACCGCGGAAATCCAGG
>JANMSZ010000535.1:0-1512 GCA_031389925.1 Hyphomicrobiales bacterium
AGCGGCGTCAGGTTGTCGAAGTTGATCTTGTGGCGCGCCTTCTCCGGGTCTTCGAAGTTGATGGTGTTGACCTTGAGCAGCGCGAAGTAGCGTTCGCCTTCCTTCGGCGAGCGGATCTGGCCTTCGACGGTGTCGCCGGTGCGCAGGCCGAAGCGGCGGATCTGCGAGGGCGAGACGTAAATGTCGTCGGGGCCGGACAGGTAGTTGGATTCCGGCGAGCGCAGGAAGCCGAAGCCGTCGGAGAGAACTTCGACCACGCCTTCGCCGATGATGTCGATTTCCGCGGTCGCGAGATTTTTCAGGATTGCGAACATCAGTTCCTGCTTGCGCAGGGTGCTCGCGTTTTCGACCTGATGCTCTTCAGCAAACGCGGTCAGCTCGGCCGGATTCTTGGCCTTGAGGTCTTGGAGTTTCATTTCCCGCATGGGGGGTTTAGTTCCTTGGGAGAGGTACCGCTGGAGTCCGAAAAAGAAAAAGACTCAAAGGACGGTGACTCAGAGGGGAGAGACAGAAAGATCGCAGGTCTGGGGTGACGAGGTATTTTGGAAAGGTGCCCGGGACCCGATGCTGTCGCCGGCCCTTAATCGTGGGAGCCGGAACGCGACTACATCCGCCTGCGTTCGGTGGGAGCCCCATACATAAGGGGAACGCGCCCTTTGTGCAAGGGCGGCGCGGCGCCGGGACGAATTTAGGCTGAAATTAGAACGGTTTAACGACCGCCAAGACAACGATGGCGATCAGCAGAACTGTCGGTATCTCATTGACGATGCGAAAGAATTTCTGCGTGTGGGTATTCTTGTCGCGGGCAAAGTCAGCCACGTAACGGCTGAAAAATCCGTGCATCGCCGACATCGCGATGACGAGGGCGAACTTAACGTGAAACCAGCCGGCGCTCATCCAGCCGCCCTGGATCATGAGCGCGATGCCGAGGATCCAGGTCAGCGCCATCGCCGGGTTCATGATGAAATTCAGCAGCCGGCGTTCCATCACCTTGAAGGTCTCGGACAACTCGGAGCCTCGCGCCGCGACCGCGTGATAGACGAACAGCCGCGGCAGATAGAGCATGCCGGCCATCCACGACACGACCGCGATGATGTGGAGGGCTTTGAGGAAGAGGTACATGGGTTACCCGGCGCGGACGCGTTTCAACATCCGCTCGACATGGGCGAGCGGGGTGGCCGGCAGAATTCCGTGGCCGAGATTGAAAATCAGCGGCTTGCCGGAAAGTTGCGTCATCACATCGTCGACCTCGCGGTCGAGCGCTTCGCCGCCCGCCAGCAGCGCCATAGGATCGACATTGCCCTGCACCGTTGTGCGCGGTTGCAGCATGTCGGCGGCCAATGTGCGCGGGAAGGTCCAGTCGAGCCCGACACCATCGACGCCGGTGGCGACCACGTAAGGCAGCGTCATGGCGCCGGCGCCGCGTGGAAAACCGATGATCTTTGCGCCGGGAACCTGATGTCGTACACCGGCGACGATCTTCTCGGTCGGCTGAATGCACCAACGATCGAA
>JANMSZ010000578.1:0-10030 GCA_031389925.1 Hyphomicrobiales bacterium
CGCCGGCGTGCTGCTGCGCCGCGTGGCCAAGCAATTGATGGAGCCGAGGACATGACCAATCTTGCCTTGGACATCACCCTCACCGTCAACGGCGAGAAACTGGCCGAGCGAGTCGAGCCGCGCCAGACGCTGGTCGATTTCTTGCGCGACAATCTCGGCCTCACCGGCAGCCACGTCGGCTGCGAGCACGGCGTCTGCGGTGCCTGCACCGTGCGCGTCGATGGCGAGATCGTGCGCGGCTGCCTGATGCTCGCGGTGCAATGCGACGGCAGCAAGGTCGAGACCATCGAGGGGATTTCGGATTCCGGCGAAGTCGCCGACCTGCAGGCGGCCTTCGAACAGCGCAACGCCCTGCAATGCGGCTTCTGCACGCCGGGCATGATCGCGGCGGCACAGGATCTCCTCGCACGAGGCGGCGTGCCGAGCCGCGACGAAATCCGCGAGCACATCTCCGGCAACTACTGCCGCTGCACCGGCTATCACGCCATCGTCGATGCGGTGGAATCGGTCGCGCAGGCAAGAGCGGGAGCCGCCAAGTGAAAATCGTCGCCGACTCCCCGCCCGTGCTGACCGCGCTCGACCGGCCTAATTCCTACATCGGCCGCTCGGTGCCGCGGCCCAATTTGCAGCGCCTGACACAAGGCCGCGGCCAATACATCAGCGACGTCACCCTGCCCCGCATGGCGCACGTCGCTTTCGTGCGGTCCCCGCATGCCCATGCCCGGATCAAATCGATTGCCGCCGACGCCGCCAAGAAATCGCCCGGCGTGATCGCGGTCGTCACCGGCCCGGAACTGGCGAAAGTCATGACGCCCTGGGTCGGCGTGCTGACCCATCTCAAGGGCCTAAAGTCGGCGCCGCAATCGCCGCTCGCCATGGAAGTCGCCTGCTGGCAGGGCGAAGCGGTCTGCGCCGTCGTTGCGCGCACGCGCGCCGAGGCCGAGGACGGCTGCGAACTGGTCGACGTGACTTACGAGGAATTGCCCGCCGTCACCAATCCAGAAACCGCGCTCGATCCCGGGACGCCGGTGATCCACGCTTCGCTCGGCGATAATCTGTGTTTCGAGCGCAAGCTCGACGTCGGCGCGGTCGACAAGGCCTTCGCAGAATCCGACGAGGTGATCGAAGCTACTTTCGTCACCGGCCGACACACTGGCGTCACCAACGAGCCGCGCGCCATCGTCGCCGACTGGAATCCCAGCGAGCAGCGCATGACGGTCTATCAAGGCACGCAGGCGCCGCACATGATGCAGGACCTGTTCGCCAAGCATCTCGGCGTCACCACCGATCAGGTCCGCGTGCTGACCAAGGACGTCGGCGGCTCGTTCGGCATCAAGGTGCACACTTATGCCGACGAAATGGCGACGGTGGCGCTGTCGAAACTGCTCAAGCGCCCGGTGAAATTCGTCGCCGATCGCATCGAGAGCTTCGTCACCGACATTCACGCCCGCGACCACCGTATCAAAGCCAAGATCAGCGTCATGAAGGACGGCACCATCACGGCCTTCGAGATCGACGATCTCACCGGCATCGGCCCCTACTCGGTCTATCCGCGCACCTCGGGCATCGAGGCCAATCAGGTCGTCAACCTCACCGGCGGGCCATACAACTGCCCGAACTACCGCGCCCAGGCGCGCGTCGTGTTCCAGAACAAGAACGTCATGTGCCAGTACCGCGCCGTCGGCCATCCCATCGCCGTGGCAGTGACCGAGGGCCTGGTCGATCTGGCCGCCGCCAAGATCGGCATGGACCCGCTGGAAATCCGCCGCCGCAACATGATCGCCGACGATGCCTATCCGGCGCAGTCGGCGTCCGGTCTCAAATTCGAGAAGTTGTCGCATCACGAAGCGCTGGCGCATCTTGACTCGATGATGAACTATGCCGGCCTGCGCGCCGAGCAAGCAAAGCTGCGCAAGCAAGGCATCTACCGCGGCATCGGTTTTGCGTCGTTCATCGAGGTCACCAATCCGTCGGCGGCGTTCTACGGCGTCGGCGGCGCGCGCATCACCTCGCAGGACGGCGCCACCGTAAAGCTCGACTCGCAAGGCGCCATCACCATTCATTCTGGCGTCACCGAACAGGGCCAGGGCGCCGAGGCCGTGCTGGCGCAATGCGTCGCTTCTTCCTTCGGCGTCTCGATGGACAAAGTGCGCGTCGTCACCGGCGACACCGACAACGTGCCCTATGGCGGCGGCACCTGGGCCTCGCGCGCGGCTGGCATCGGCGGCGAAGCGGCGTGGCAGGCCGGCAAGGCGCTGCGCGGCAACGTGCTCGCGGTCGCCGGCGCCATGTTGCAGGCCAAGCCCGACGATCTCGACATCCGCAACAGCGTCGTTGTCGACAAGGCGAGCGGCACCGAACGGCTGACACTCGCCGAACTCGCGCGCGTCGCTTATTTCCGTCCGGACACACTGCCGCCCGGCTTCCAGGCCGAGTTGATGGCGACGCGGCATTACGTGCCGCGCGCCTGGCCCTTCGCTTTCACCAACGGCATCCAGGCGAGCTACCTCGAAGTCGACACCGACACCGGCTTCGTCAAGCTCATCGACCATTGGTGCGTCGAGGACTGCGGCACCATCATCAACCCGCAACTGGTCGACGAACAAATTCGCGGCGGCGTGGTGCAAGGCATCGGCGCGGCGCTGTTCGAGCAGTGCCTCTATGACGAGCGCGGGCAGATGCTCAACGGCAACATGGCCGACTATCTGGTGCCGATGGCGGTCGAGATGCCCGACATCCAATGCGGTCACGTCGTCTCGCCCACCGCCGATTCAGAGCTCGGCGCCAAAGGCGCGGGCGAAGCCGGCACCGCAGGCGCGCCGGCCTGCATCATGAACGCCATCAACGACGCGCTGCGCCCGCTCGGCGCCCAGCCGCTCACCGACATGCCTTTCACACCGGGAAAGATATTGCGGGCGTTGGGCACGGTTTAGTTTTTGAGCGGCGGGACGCGCTGGTTGCGCCATCGCGGCGCTTGATGAAACGCGTCTGTCCTGCGCATTATTCGCCCCAGCAATTCAAGAAACGGCACGTGGAAGGAAGCGCTTCATGAACATCAAGGTCAGCAAAGAGGCGGTCGCCGAGGCCTCCAAAAAGCTCTCGAACTGGGGCCGCTGGGGCAAAGACGACATGATTGGCACGCTCAATCACGTCACGCCCGAGCACATCGTGAAAGCCGCGAGTCTGATCCGCACCGGCAAGACCTTCGCGCTCGGCATTCCGCTCGACGCCGGCGGCCCGCAGAACGGCCTGTTCGGCGGCCGTTTCAATCCGATCCACCAGATGCTCGCCACCGGCACCGACGCCATCGCCGGCCGCCAGGACTGGAACAAGATCCGCTATGCGGACGACACCTTGATGCTGTGCGTGCAAGGCGCCACCCACTGGGACGCGCTCGGCCACATCTTCTACGAGGAGAAGGGCTACAACGGCCACGATGCCAAGATGGTCGACTCGCGCGGCCTCAACGTGCTCGGCATCGAGCATTCCAAGAACAAGATGGTCGGCCGTGGCGTGTTGCTCGACATCGCCCGTTTTCGCGGGGTGAAATGGATGCAGGACGGCGAGAGCATCTCCAACGACGAACTCGACAAATGCGCCAAGCAGCAGAACGTCTCCATCGGACGCGGCGACTTCGTCATCGTGCGCACCGGGCAGATGGAGCGCTGCCTCGAGGAGAAGAAATGGGGCGGCTATGCCGGCGGCGACGCGCCGGGCGTCAAGTTCGAGAATTGCTACTGGTGCCAGGACAAGGAAATCGCCGCGATCTGCACCGACACCTGGGGCGTCGAGGTGCGGCCGAACGAGACCACCGAGGCCAACCAGCCGTGGCACTGGGTGGTGATCCCGGCGATGGGCCTGTGCATGGGCGAGATCTTCTATCTCAAGGAACTGGCCGAGGACTGCGACGAGGATGGCGTCTACGAATTCTTTTTCTGCGGCCCGCCGCTGATCATCACCGGCGGCACCGGCTCGCCGATCAATCCGCAGGCGATAAAATGACCGCGTAGCGGTGATCCCGGACGGCGAAGCCGATCCGGGATCTCGTGCCACAAATTGTCATGCCCCGCGAAAGCGGGGCATCCAGCACTTCGGCTTTTGCGCTAGACTCGAACCCAGTAAGAGCTGGGTCCCCGCCTTCGCGGGGACGACAGCTACGTGAATGGAGAACCTTATGCCCCATTGGCTCAAGCGCGGCATGGATGCCGGCACGATCAAGGCCGCCGACGCCAAGGTGCGCGAAACGGTGGAGAGCATTCTCGCCGACATCGAGGAGCGCAAGGACGCCGCCGTCGCCGACCTGTCGAAGAAATTCGACAACTGGTCGCCGAAGAGCTTCCGCCTGTCGCCCGCCGAGATTGACGCGGCGATCGCGCAGGTGCCCAAGCGCGACCTCGAAGACATCAAGTTCGCCCAGGCCCAAGTGCGCAATTTCGCGCAGAAGCAGCGCGAGAGCATGCACGACCTCGAAGTCGAGACGCTGCCCGGCGTCGTGCTCGGCCACAAACACATCCCGGTGAACTCGATCGGCTGTTACGTGCCGGGCGGCCGCTATCCGATGGTCGCCTCCGCACACATGTCGATCGTCACCGCAAAGGTCGCCGGCGTGAAGCGCATCATCGCCTGCGCGCCGCCGTTCAAGGGCGGGCCGCACCCCGCCATCGTGGCGGCAATGCATTTCGGCGGCGCCGACGAGATCTACGTACTCGGCGGCGTGCAGGCAGTCGCCGCGATGGCGCTCGGCACCGAAACGATTCAAGCCGTCGATATGATCGTCGGCCCCGGCAACGCCTACGTCGCGGAGGCCAAGCGCCAATTGTTTGGCCGCATCGGCATCGACCTGCTGGCCGGCCCGACCGAGACGCTGATCATCGCCGACGACAGCGTCGACGGCGAAATCTGCGCCACCGACTTATTGGGCCAGGCCGAGCACGGGCCGAATTCGCCGGCGGTGATGATCACCAATTCCGAGAAGCTGGCGCGCGACACCATGAACGAAATCGAGCGGCTGCTGACCATCCTGCCGACCGCCGACGTCGCCCGCCAGGCCTGGAAAGACTACGGCGAAGTCATCGTCTGCGACAGCTATGAGGAGATGGTGAGCGAAGCCGACCGCGTCGCCTCCGAGCACGTCCAGGTGATGACCAAGGATCCGGATTATTTCCTCGCCAACATGCGCAACTATGGCGCCCTCTTCCTCGGCCCCCGCACCAATGTCGCCTACGGCGACAAGGTGATCGGCACCAACCACACGCTGCCGACCAAGAAGAACGCGCGCTTCACCGGCGGGCTGTGGGTCGGCAAGTTCATGAAGACGTGCACCTATCAGCGCGTTCTCACCGACGAAGCCAGCGCCAAGATCGGCGAAGCCTGCTCGCGGCTGTGCATCCTGGAAGGCTTCTCCGGCCACGCCGAGCAGGCCAATATCCGCGTGCGCCGCTACGGCGGCCGCAACGTGCCCTACGCGCAGGCGGCGGAATAACTTTCTTTACCTCCCCCTGGAGGGGGGAGGTCGGCCCGCGCAGCGGGCCGGGTAGGGGTGAACTTCTGATGATCGATCACCCCACCCCGCCTCACTTCGTTCGGCGACCCTCCCCCTCCAGGGGAGGGTGAAAGCAAAAGTGCTATGACAGTGGACCTAACCAAGACCCCCTCCTTCCGTCTCGACGGGCGGCGTGCGCTGGTGACCGGAGCCGGGCGCGGCATCGGGCTGGCGGCCGCCTCCGCGCTCGCCGAGGCCGGCGCGCATGTCACGCTGGCCGCCCGCACGGCGAACGAAATCGAGGAGGCGGCCGATGCCATCCGCGCGCGCGGCCAGCAGGCCGAGGCGTTGACGCTCGACGTGCGCGACGTCGAGGCGACGCAGCGGACAATCGCCGCGCAGGCGCCGTTCAATATCCTCGTCAACAACGCCGGCACCAACAAGCCGGCGCCCTTCGTCGACGTAAAGCTCGAAGATTTCGACTTCGTGTTCGGGCTCAACGTGCGCGCCGCCTACTTCGTGGCGCAGGCGGTGGCGCGCAAGCTGGTCGAGGCCAAGCAGCCCGGCTCGATCATCAATATGTCATCGCAGATGGGCCATGTCGGCGGTCCGACGCGCACCGTCTACTGCGCGACCAAACATGCGATGGAAGGCTTCACCAAGGCGATGGCCATCGAACTGGCGCCGCACAAGATCCGCGTCAACACGCTGGCCCCCACATTTATCGAGACGCCGATGACGCGGCCGTTCTTCCAGAACGAAGCGTTCCGCACGGATACGCTCAAGCGCATCAAGCTCGGAAGGCTTGGGCAGCTTGAGGATTTGACCGGCGCGATCGTCTTCATGGCGAGCGACGCCGCCGCGCTGATGACCGGGACATCGTTGGTGGTCGACGGCGGTTGGACCGCGGAGTAGCTACTTCGCCAGCACCTGCGGATTGACGCAATTCGGCGGCACGCGGCCTTCGATCAGCGCCGCGATATTGTCCACGACGATGTTCGCCATCTGGGCGCGGACTTCCATGATGCCGCTGCCGAGATGCGGCGTCAGCACGACGTTCTTCATGGTCTTGAGCGCCGCCGGCAGTTTCGGCTCGAATTCGAACACGTCGAGCCCGGCGCCGGCGATCTGCTTCTTCTTGAGCGCGCGCATCAACGCCTTCTCGTCGATGACCGGCCCGCGCGCGGTGTTGACGATGAAAGCCGTCGGCTTCATCTTGGCAAATTCCTTGTCCGAAATCATATGCCGCGTCTCGGCATTCATCGGCGCGTGCACCGAGACGAAATCGGATTCCGCGTACAACCGGTCGAGCGTGACGTATTCCATGCCGATCTCGAGTTCGGCGTCGGGCTTGCGGCGCGGACCCCAATACAGAATCTTCATGCCGAAGCCGCGCGCGCGACGCGCCGTCGCCTGGCCGATGCGTCCGGCGCCGACCAGACCGATGGTCTTGCCGTAGACGGCGGCACCAGCGAGGTGGTTCGACTGCGAGCCGGGGAATTTGCCGGCGCGCACCATCTTGTCGCCCTCGATCATGCGGCGCGCCACCGCCAGCATCAGGCCGAAGTGGATGTCGGCGGTCGCTTCGGCGACGATCGGCGGCACGACGGTTAAGACGATGCCGCGCTTGGTCGCCTCCGCCACGTCGATATTGTCGGGCGTGATCGACATCGAGCAGACCGCGCGTAATTTCGGATTGGCGGCGAGCACCGCGCGGTCGACCTTGTCATGCAGCAGCGAGACCAGGATATCGGCCTTGCGCACGCCGGCGATCATCTTCGGCTTGGCGATGATCTTGCTGGAATCTTTGTTGATCGTGACGGCCGCGATCTTCTGCAGTCGCTCCAGCGCGCTGGGCGCGATCGGCTGGCTGACGAAGACGCGCGGCAAGTTGCGTCCCTTGTCGCTCACCGCAGCCACCGCACGACGCCGGCAACACCGTCGACCGCGCATTGCGCGCCATCGGGAATCTTGCGGGTCGCATCGAGCACGCCGAGCACCATCGGGATGCCGCGTTCGCGCGCCAGCGACGCCATGTGCGAGGTCGAGCCGCCGAGTTCGGCGACCACGCCGGCCACCCGCGGCAGAATGTGGCTGAGCGCGGGACCGGCAACCTTTGTCACCAGAATGTCGCCGGGCCGCACGCGCTCGATCTCGCATTCGCAGTTCACCACCACGGCGCGGCCGGAGCCCCAGCCGATGCCGGCGGGATGGCCGTTGAGGCCGGGATGCGTCAGCCAGATTTCATCGGGCACGATCGGCGCCTCGACATGCAGCGGCCGCGATTGCAGCAGCTTGAAGCCGTTCTCGTCCATCGCCCATTCGATTTCGACCGGGCCGCCGGCCAGCGTCTCGCATTTCCTGAGCAAGCGCCCGAGCGTGACCGCCTCGCCCGGCGTCAGGCAGGGCTCATTGACGAGATCGGCGGGCACCAGTTGCGGCGCCGACACGCCGTGATCGCAGGTGTCGCGATGACCCTTGCGGCCGGCTTCGACCGTGCGCACGAAACCGTTCTTGCCGAGCACGATGCGGTCCGGCACCACCTCGCCTTGCGCGATGGCCGAGCCGAGGCCCCAGGTCGCGGAAATCAGCATGTGGCCTTCGGCGGTCTCGCTGAGGCCACCGCCGGAGGCGCGCGCCGCGATCAGCGGCTGGATCAGCACACCCATCGCGGTATCGGCCGGCGACAGTTCGTGATTTTCCATGTAGCGGCGGGCGTGCGAGGTCCACAGCGCCGCCCAGCAGGCGCGCACCGCCGTGAGGAATTCGGTTTCGTCGGTGAGACCGAGGAAGCTTTCGAATTGGCCGGCGAAGTTCGCGCCCTTGCGGTCCTCGATCAGCGCCGAGGAACGCACCACGCCGCGCGGGTATTGCACCTGCTGCGCGCGCCAGGCGGCGAGCAGCGGTTCGAGAATTTCCGGCGCGATCGGCTGCTGGTAAATGGCGAGACGAATGGCGATCGACATCCGCCGCGAGGTCGGCACGTCGGTGTCGTTGTATTCCGCCAGCATCTTGTCGATGCCGATGTGCCGCGCCTGATGACGATAGGCTTCGGACGTCAGCGCGAAGCCGCCGGGCGTCGGCAGGCCGGCTTGCGTCAGCGTCGCAAGGTTGGCCGCCTTCGGGCCGACCATCTCAGGATCGGTCGCCTTGGGATCGGTGAGCGGGAGGATGAACGCGTTCATGCGATTTCAAATTCCCGGGGTTGCCATTTTCTGGCGTAGTCCCTCCCCCCGCGTTGCGGGGAGAGGGAAAGAGCGAACAGACGCGCTGCTTATTTTACGTGATCGCCGTAACCCGGGATCGGATCGACCACGGTGATCTGCTTGACCGGGAAGTTCGAGACGATCTCGATCTCGTTCTTGTGCACGATCAGCATCTCTTCGATACGAACGCCGTAACGGAAGCGTTTGCCGTGCTGGGTCTCGAGCGCGAAGGTCATGCCTTCCAGAATCTCGACCGGGTGGTCGAGCGACCAGATGCGCGAGATGACCGGCGGGTCGTACTGCGCAAGACCGAGACCGTGGCCCCACAGGTTCGCGGCGGCCTGGTCTTCGTCCTCGTAGCCCCAGGTTTCCATCGCCGACGGCCACTTCAGCGCGATGTCGCGCGTGGTGGCGCCGACTTTCACCGCGCCGATGGAGTCGTACAGCCACTTGTAGGCCGTATCGTAAGTGTCCTTCTGCTCTTGAGAAGGCTCCTTGCCGACGCAATAGGTGCGGTAATAGCAGGACTTGTAGCCGTTCCACGTCAGCGCGGCCAAATCCATGAACACGATATCGCCGGGCTGGATGATGCGGTCGGAGAAGTTGCGCCAGTTCGGCCAGGTGTTCGGACCGGACGACACGATGACGTCTTCGACGTCTTCCATGCCCGGGATGTTGTAGAGATATTCCATCAGATGCGCGGTCACCTGATTTTCGGTGATGCCGGGGCGCAGGAACTTCATGCACTCCCAGTGCGTCGCGTCGCCGATGGCGCCGACGATGCGGAAGCATTCCTGCTCGTCCGGGCTCTTGACGGCGCGCGCTTCCATCATCGGGGTCATGCCGTCGACCCAGTTGATGCCCTTTTCCTTGAAAACCTGAATCATGTTGATGTCGACGAAGTCGACGCCAAGCTTCTGACCGGCGACGCCATTGTCCTTCATCGCCTGGATGACGGCGGCGGCGAACTTGTTGACCTGCTGGGTCGAGGCCGGACCGGCCGCGCCTTTGATCCAGGCGAACGAGTGGCGCACGTTGTCTTTCGGAATCCACGGCGAGTGCCGCTCAATCTGGAAACCAAGATCACCCTGTTCGAACAAAATTGGCCGTCCATCGCCGCAAAGCATCGCGTAGCGCAGGCCGGGCTTGAGCCGATTCCAGCCCGGCGTCAGCGTACCGGTGATATAGCGCACGTTCTCGTCGTACATGCAGAGCACGGCGCCGAGGCCGTGCTTCTTCATCATCGTGCGCGCGCGCTCGATGCGGTACTCGCGCAGCCGCTCCCAATTGATGCGCTGCTGCCAATCGAGACCTACGGTGCCGAAATTCGCTGTGCCCATGG
>JANMSZ010000505.1:0-3816 GCA_031389925.1 Hyphomicrobiales bacterium
AGCGGCCTTGTGCTTGCCGTACCAGTACACGGTCACGGTATGGGCGGCGTCGATCTGGCCGCCGTGCACGCCGTCCAGCACCTGGAAGGCGTGGACCACGGCGCCGGCATTCAGAAGGTCGATCTTCAGACGGCCGCCTGCCATGCTGTTGACGCGTTCGACATATTGCTGGGCCATCTCGGTGAAGATGTCAGTGGCCGGCCACGAGGTCTGCATCTTGAGCGTGACGGTCTGGGCGCGCGATACCTGCGGCATGGCAATCGTTGCCACGCCGGCGACGGCGGCGCCGCCGAGGAACTTACGGCGCGTTGACACGGTAGATAGCTTGCTCTTTGACATTTCTATCGCCCTCCCTTGGGTTGTTATCGAACGAACAGTTCTTTACTGGGTCTTATTCCGCAACCCAGCCATTTTAGGCAGGATCAGGCAACCCTTGAGGACAATCGTAAAGGCTACCCGCCCAGGACGCAATATTGGGCAGGGAATGGGCTGGCCTCGTTACGCATATTTTATGCAATTACATTCGCCAAAGCAGGGACTTTTTGCCAACCGTTCCTTATTTGAAGCTGACACCATCCTCGAACCCCCGTTTTCATATCGCGATAGGAGCCGCCCGTGACAGGCTTTTTCTCGACGCTCGCCACCGTCTGGCGGATCGCCAGCCCGTATTTCCGTTCGGAGGATCGTTGGGCCGGCCGGCTACTCTTGGGAGCGATCATTGCCATCGAACTGGCGGTCGTCGGCATCGCGGTCCTGATCAACAACTGGAACGCGACTTTCTATAACGCACTGCAGGACAAGAACTGGGACGTTTTCGTCTATCAGCTCGGTTATTTCGGCGTGCTGGCGACCCTCAATATTCTACTCTTGGTCTATCAGCTCTATCTCAATCAATGGCTTCAGATCCGCTGGCGGCGCTGGCTGACACAGCGCTACATCGACAACTGGCTGAGCGGCGCCAATCACTATCGCATGCAGTTGCTCGGCGACGCCGCCGACAATCCAGACCAGCGCATCGCCGAGGACGTGCGGCAATTCATCGACGCCGGTCCGACCGGCATCGGCATCCTGCCGCTCGGGCTCGGGCTGTTGAATGCGATCGTCACGCTCGGATCGTTTATCGCCATTCTGTGGACGCTGTCGGCGGCCGCGCCCTTGCATTTGTTCGGCACCGTGTGGGCGATTCCGGGGTATCTAGTTTGGGCGGCACTGATCTACGCTGTTCTCGGCACCCTGCTTACGCACCTGGTCGGCCGGCCGCTGATCGCGCTGAATTTCCGGCAGCAGCACTTCGAGGCCGACTTCCGCTTCAACCTGGTGCGGGTCCGGGAAAATTCGGAGCAGATCGCATTGCTGGAAGGCGAGCGCGCCGAGGAAACGCGCCTACTTGGAGGCTTCCAACGTATCGTCACCAACTGGCGGCTGATCATGACGCGGACGAAACGGCTGATCTTCCTGACCGCCGGCTACGGCCAAGTGTCGATCATTTTCCCATTCATCGTTGCAAGCCCGGCCTATTTCGCCGGCGCGATGCAACTCGGCGGCCTGATGCAGACGTCGTCGGCCTTCGGCAGTGTACAAGGCGCGCTGTCCTTCTTCATTGACGCCTATCGCCGAATCGCCGAATGGCGCGCGGTGGTCGAACGGCTGGACGGCTTCGACCGGTCGGTCGCCGCCGCGCAAGCCGTCGCGGTGACGCCGCCCGTGATCACCGTGGCGCCGAGCGAGACGTCCGCCATCGCCTTCAAGGATCTGGCCGTGCGTCTGCCGAACGGCACGCCGCTGGTGACCGCGACCGGCGTCACGATTGAGCTGGGCGACAAGGTCCTGGTCAGCGGGCCGTCGGGCTCGGGCAAGTCGACGCTGTTCCGCGCGCTGGCCGGCATCTGGCCGTTCGGCGCCGGCACCATCGCGGTGCCGCCGAATGCCAAAGTAATGATGCTGCCGCAGCGGCCCTACTTCCCGATCGCGCCGCTGGCCGCCGCCGTCGCCTACCCGGCCGAGCCTGGACAGTACGACAGCGCCAAGGTCGCCGAACTGATCGCCGCCGTCGGCCTGCCCGCGCTCGCATCCAGGATCGACGAGGAAGCACATTGGAATCGGATGTTGTCGCTCGGCGAGCAGCAGCGCCTGGGGCTGGCGCGCGCGCTGCTGCATGCGCCGGATTATCTGTTCCTCGACGAGGCCACCGCCTCGCTCGATGAGCCGTCCGAGGCCGCGCTTTACGAATTGCTGGCACAGCGGCTGGCCGCCGCGACGATCGTCTCGATCGGCCACCGCACGACGCTCGCCGCGTTCCACAAGCGCCGGCTGGCCTTCAACCGCGACGGCGACCATTTCGCCGTGCGCGAGGCTGACATTGCGCCGGCAGCCGAGTAGCTTTCGAAAAAGCTGGCAGGAAGTTGAGTTTATAGACCGACTAAAGTTCGCTGCGACGCATCAGCGGCAGGCAGCAGGCCAATCATCCACCCGCGTCCATTTTTTTCTGCAACGTCGCGTTTATCGGAGCGGAACAAACTGGGCGCTTAACGGGTTAGAGGCGAGTCCCTGCAATTGGGATCTTTATCGACTCAAAGGAAAACCCAATGAAACGCCTACTTCTCGCATCCATCTCTTCGGTATTCGTCATCGGCAGCGCTCTTGCCCAGCAAGGCGCGCCTATGTCCGGGATGGACATGAAGGGCATGGATATGAAGATGATGATGCCAAGCCCAAACGATACCCCGTCCACCAAAGGCTATAAATCCGCCATGATGAAGGCGATGCAGGCGATGCCGAAATTTACCGGTGACGCCGATATTGATTTCATGAAGCAGATGCGGACACACCATCAGGCGGCGATTGACATGGCTAAGGTGGTCCTTGCTAACGGCAAGGATGCGGAAACGAAAAAATTGGCTCAGGACGTAATTGCCGCGCAGGAAAAAGAGATCGCAACGATCGACGCCTGGCTGAAGAAAAAAGGCGCATAAACGCTTTTCCGATTAGACCCTGAAAAAAGCATTCGGGCGGCGGTCCCGTGAGGAACCGCCGCCCGCTGCAGCCAAAGAGGCAGTTAGGTCAGGCTATTTGAGGTTCGACCAGGTGGTGTCGAACTTGAGGGTCGCAACGAAGGTACGGCCAGCGGTCTGGGTGCCGGCAGCGTTGACGTAAGCAGCGCTGTTGCGGGCGGTCGTGTCCCAGTAACGCAGGTCGAGGGTCGCAGCCTTGTAGTTGAAGATCAGGCCGACATCCCAGTAGGTATAGCTGACGCAGCCGGTGCACTTGAACCACTGGCGGCCGATTTCCGGGTTCACCGCGACGGTGATGCCGTAAGGCAGCGTGATCGGGAGCGTGATCATCAAGTTGCCGGAGTAGTAGCCAGCGTCCTTGCTGCCAACGATAAACGAACCGTTGTTGAAGTTGTTGCCGTAATCGACCACGGCGCCAACGGTCAGCCAGTCGTTAATTTTGTACGACGGCTTGGCATAGACTTCGCCGAAGCTGACGCTGGTAAAACCAGGAGCCAACTGAGCGGCCGCCGGACCCGGGTAGTAGTAATAGACGTAGCCGACGTCGAGGCCGAAGTTGCCGAACGCGAAGCGCGCGCCGCCGCTGAAATCGATTTCTGCATTGGCGTAACCGGTCCAGAGGCTCGAGCCCCAGATGCCGGCATACAGCTTCAACCAATCGTTGACGTTGTACTGCAGTTCGAAATAGCCCTGCACCGCGGGCTTCTTGTTCGACTGCGAGACGCCGCGCAGCCGGTAATCGGTGGTGAATGCAACACCGAAGGCAACGTCCCACGGCGACGGCGCCGCGACGACGACCTTCGAT